>NZ_JAIGQA010000014.1:0-74721 GCF_019733245.1 Streptomyces sp. WAC04114 | reverse complement strand
GGATGCGGGTGGCGAGGTGATCGACGTGGAAGAGCCCCTTGAGCAGGTCGGGGTCCTCCATCTCGTTCTCCAGCTCGTCGAGGATGGAGATCTCGCGGTGCACCAGGGACTGCAGCCGCCGGGCGAGCTGGGAGACGACGAACAGGCCGATGCGGCCGTCCGCGAGGAGCCGGGCGACGTTCACCTGGTCGGGGTCGGCGAGCAGCGCGTTCATCCGCGTCTGCTCCTCCAGGGGCATGCCGAGTCCGCGGTCCTCCACCTCGACGGCGAGCCCGGAGGTGACGAGGTTCGCGCGCAGCAGGACCTGGGTGTGCGGGGCGGAGAACACCGTGGCGTTCTCGACGAGTTCGGCCAGGAGATGGATGACGTCGGCGACCGCGTGGCCACGCAGCTGCCCGTCGATCGGCGGCACGAGCTTGACCCGCGAGTACTGCTCGACCTCGGCGATGGCCGAGCGCAGCACCTCGGTCATGGAGACCGGGTTGCTCCACTGGCGACGGGAGACGGCGCCGCCGAGCACGGCGAGGTTCTCGGCGTGGCGGCGGATGCGGGTGGCGAGGTGATCGACGTGGAAGAGCCCCTTGAGCAGGTCGGGGTCCTCCATCTCGTTCTCCAGCTCGTCGAGGATGGAGATCTCGCGGTGCACCAGGGACTGCAGCCGCCGGGCGAGGTTGACGAACACCTCGAGCTTCTGTTCGCTGCCGGCCTGGCTGGAGAGCTGGGAGGCCTGCACGACGGCGGTGACGGCGCCGTCGTGCGCGCGGGAGAGGTCGGCGGCGAGGAGGTCGAAGTCGTCGCCGTCCTCGGTGGGACCCGCGTGGCGGCTCTGCGGGGCGAGCTGCGGCGGCCCGTCGCCGCGGCGCAGCGCCTCGACGAGGGTGCGCAGGTCGGCCTCGCGCCGTGCGGTGCCGCGGCGCAGGATGCCGATGCGGTCGTGCACGGACCGGGCGGCCCGGTTGGCGGCGATCGCGGCGACGACGATGCCGACGAGGGCCACGAAGACCGCACCGCCGAGCACGGCCCACAGGGTGAGGCCCGGCCGCGTTCCGGTGGACCGGACGGTGAAGAGGACGGCTGCGCAGCCGCTGAGGGCGACGGCGACGGGGGGCAGCACCGCGAGACGCAGCAGCTGGGGCCGTATATGGGTCTCGGGCAGCGCGGGTGCGGTGCGGACGGCGGGCCGCCCGTGCCGCCCGCCCTCACGGCGGTCTGCGCGTGTGGCCGGGGCGCGGAGGTGAGACATCGGTGTCCTCGTGCTGGTCCGTCGGGCCGGGGTGCCAGGGGGGCTTGCGGGGGCGCGGCCGGGTTCGCGCGGCCGCTTGCGCGCGCCCCGGGTCGCGCGCCCGGCCTCCCCTCGTTTCCGCACGCCACCGCCGGCGCCGGCGCCGCTGACGCCCCGGGGGCCGGTGTGCCGCCCCGGGCCGGAGGCCCCTACGGCTCCCGCGCCGGGCCGGACCGCACCCGCGCCGAGCCGGACCGCACCCTCACCGGGCCGGACCGCACCCTCACCGGGCCGGGCCGCACCCACGCCACCGACGAAGGTTCCCGCACCACCGACGGCAGTGCCCGCGCGGTCGACGGCAGTGCCCGCACGGTCGCCACCGGCGTCCGTGTCCCCGGCAGCGCCCGTGCCGGCGTCGTTGGTGCGTGGGCAGCGGGGATCCCCGTCGCGTCGACTCCCTAGTCCGCCCTGCGCCTGCACGTGCCGGCCCCCGCTCCCTGATCCGCCCTGCTCCTCGACGGCCACTGACAGTAGTCGCCAGCGCATCATGTGCGGTGGGCAGTTGACAAACTCATACGGTGAGCGTCCCGCTCTGGTATGAGGCCTCGTACGGCAGACCGATAACACCTCGGCACATCCGACCAGGAATGCAAGTAGCTCGATCCGACCTGGTCAGAAGCGGTCACACGCAGACGGCGAGGGCCGGGGAGCCTCTCGCTCCCCGGCCCTCGCCGTTCGTCCGCCATGCGCCCCGGGTCAGCTCGCCGGGAGCGTCTCGGGGTCCTCGGTGCCCTTCCCGGCCGAGCGGCCACCGTCACTCACCGTATCGGCCTGGGCCATGGCCGCCGCGTCCGACGCGGTCTTGATGCCGGCTCCGGCGAGGGCCTCCCCGGCCGCGCGACCGCCCGCCGGGGCGAGCGCCACCCCACGCCACCACGGCTCCGACGGGACCGTCTCGGCCGTGGGCTCGAAGGGCTCGCCGGGCCGGGGCAGGGCGACACCGGCACCCACCGCGCGGGCGGCAGCGAGCGTCCCCTCGCCGGGGTCGGCCCACGGATGGGTCGCCAGATTGAAGGTGGCCCAGTGGATCGGCAGCATCGGACCGTGCTCCGGTCCGCCCTGGAGGTCGAGGTGGGCGCGCATGCCCTCCTCGGGGGTCATGTGGATGTCCGGCCAGAAGTCGGAGTAGGCGCCGATCTGGATCATCGTGGCGTCGAACGGCCCGTGCTCGGCGCCGATCTCCTTGAAGCCGTCGAAGTAGCCGGTGTCACCGCTGTGGTAGATCCGGTGCTCGTCCCCGGCGACGACCCAGGAGGCCCACAGGGTGTGCTGGGTGTTGCGCAGCCCGCGGCCGCAGAAGTGGCGGGCCGGGGTGGCGGTCAGGGTGAGACCGCCGATCTTCGTCGTCTCGTGCCAGTCCAGCTCGCGCAGCCGGTCGGCGGAGACGCCCCAGTGCTCCAGGTGCGCGCCGACACCCAGGGGCACGGCGAACAGGGTGTCCGTGCCCGCGAGCGCCTTGATGGTGGGCAGGTCCAGATGGTCGTAGTGATCGTGCGAGATCACCACGACGTCGACCGGGCCGAGCGCGGCGAGCGGCAGGGGCACGGGGTGCAGCCGCTTGGGCCCGGCGAAGGAGAAGGGGGAGCAGCGCTCGCCCCACACCGGGTCGAACAGGACGCGCCGGCCGTCGATCTCGGCGAGGACGCTGGAGTGCCCCATCCAGGTCAGCCGCAGGCCGGTGCCCGGGGGCCGGGCGATGTCGGCGAGGGTGGTGGAGTGCACCGGGACGGTGCCCTTCGGGACGCGGCGGGGCCGGGTGTCCTTGTCGAAGAAGACCTTCGCGAAGTCCAGGGTCGAGCCCGAGGGCCGGGTCCGCGCGGGGCCGCCGGGGTTCTGGAAGACCCCGTCCTTGAAGTGGGGCGATCTGCGGATGCGCGCCATGCGCTCACCGCTCGGATCCGCGCCGAACGCCCCGGGCCGGAGCGCGCGGAGCCCGGAGCTCAGGGTACGGAAACCGGCCACGGTACCTCCAGGTGGAGTCGGTCAGGCTTTCCATTATGGTCGGCCCCTCCGACAACGCCGGATCACAGGGGTCCCACCGGAGGAGATACTGACCGGTGATTCAGTATCCCGGCGGCGAAGGAGCCCGAATGGCCACCCCCCTGCTCTCCCTGACCTGGACCGATCACCTCACGGGTCGGCAGGGCTTCCTGGTCGTCGACCGGCTGGTGCGCGGAGTCGCCAGTGGCGGTCTGCGGATGCGGGCGGGCTGCACCCTGGACGAGGTCGCGGGTCTCGCCCGCGGTATGACCGTGAAGGAGGCCCTGCACTACGACCCCGCGAACCGCTACGTCCCGCTCGGCGGCGCCAAGGGCGGCATCGACTGCGATCCGCGGGATCCGGAGGCGTACCCGCTGCTGGTGCGCTACCTGCGCGCGATGCGGCCGTACATAGAGAGCTGCTGGACGACGGGCGAGGACCTGGGGCTCACCCAGGACCTGGTCGACCGGGCCGCGGCCGAGGCGGGGCTGGTCTCCTCGATCCAGGCCGTCTATCCGCTGCTGGATGACGAGGCCGAGGCCCGGCGGCGGCTGCGGGACGCGTTCGCGGTCGAGGTCGACGGCATCGGTCTGGACGAGCTGGTCGGCGGCTGCGGTGTGGCGGAGGCGGCCCTGGCCGCCCTGGACCGGGCCGGTGTGCCGTACCCCGGGACGCGGGTCGCGCTCCAGGGTCTCGGCACCATGGGCGGGGCCACGGCGCGCTTCCTCACGCGCGCGGGGCTCACGGTCGTGGCCGTCGCCGACCTCAAGGGCACGATCGCCAACCCGGCGGGCCTCGACGTCGAGGCGCTGCTCGCCGCGCGGGACGCCCACGGCACGGTGGACCGCTTGGCGCTGCGCCCCGGCGACCGCGAACTGCCGGGCGACGCCTGGCTGTCGGCCGACGCGGACGTGCTGGTGCCGGCGGCCGTGTCGTACGCGATCGACACCGTGAACCAGGAGCGGATCACCGCCCGCTGGGTCGTGGAGGCGGCCAACATGCCCGTACGGCCGGAGGCGGAGGTGCTGCTCGCCGCGCGCGGGGTGACTGTGCTGCCGGACGTCGTGGTCAACTCGGGGACGAACGCCTGGTGGTGGTGGACGCTGTTCGGGGACATCGACGCCGACGCCGAGGAGGCGTTCGCGTACACCCGCCGCTCGATGCGAACGCTGGTCGAGCGGATGCTGGACCGCGCGCGGGCCGACGGGACGACACCGCGCGCGGCCGCCCACGCGATCGCGGCGGACCGGCTGCCGGTGATCGCGGAGCGGTTCGGCTGGTTCCGGTGAGGCGCCCGCCCTCCGCGGCGGCAGCCGGCTCGGGCCCTGCCGGACAGGCCGAAAACACCCCGTCGAGGGGCCGTGGGCGCGTGGGTAGGGTGACGGCGTGACGAGAGTCCGGTTGAGTGTGGCCCAGCGGCGCGGGGATCTGCTGCGGGCCGCCATCGAGCAGATCGAGGCGAGGGGTGTGGCGGCGGTCCGGATCGCCGATGTGGCCTCGGTGCTCGGCGTGAGCAACGCGCTGGTCCTCTATCACTTCTCCACGAAGGAGCAGTTGGTCGCCGCCGCGTTCCGGCACGCGGCGGAGGGCGACCTGGCGCATCTTCGCAAGCTGCTCGGCCGCCGTTCACCGGCGCTGCGCCGGCTGCGGTCGGCCGTGCGGTGGTACGCCCCCACCGGGCCGGCCAAGGGCTGGCGGCTGTGGATCGAGGGCTGGGCGGCGGCGCTGCGCGACCCCGTGCTGCGGGAAGTCGCCCAGGATCTCGACCGGCAGTGGAAGGCGGCGCTCGCCGAGGTCATCGCGGAGGGGGTGGCGGCCGGCGAGTTCCGCTGCCCGGACCCGGCCGGCACGGCCTTCCGGCTCACCGCCCTTCTCGACGGTCTCGCCGTGCAGCTGACGTCCTACGCCGGCGCGGTGCCGCGAGCCCGGGCCCAGGAGTGGGTGGAGGAGGCACTGGCCCGCGAGTTGGGCCTGACGCGGGAGCGGCCGCCGCCCTGACGGCGTCGCGAAAACGGCAGCGGCCCGGCGAAGCCCGGCACCCCCCGACCACCGCAACCACCCGCACCCCCGGCCGCCGGAACCGCCGGCGCCCCGAAGCGCCTCACAGGCCCGGCTCGCCCCGGAAGCCCGGCCCAGGACGCGTGCGGGCCGTGCCGGGGGTCCCACCCGGCACGGCCCGCACGCGCAGGAGCCGCCCTTACGCCACCGACGCGATCCGCATTTTGATGTCGTCCGCCGACAGCGCCCCCTTGGCCGTCACATGGTCGCCCGACGACTCCCCGCGCAGCCGGCGCCCGATCCACGGCACCAGGAACTCCCGCGCCCAGGCGACGTTGTCGCGCCGCATGTCGAAAGCGCCGCGCGGGGGCAGCGGGGGCCACGCCTGCTCGGGGTCGGCCGGCACGTCGAGGCCGAGCACCTGGCCCGCGCGGAGCGCCACGCGCGTGTGCCCCTCGGGCGACAGGTGCAGCCGGTCGGCGTCCCAGGCCCTGCGGTCCTGCACGCTGCGCAGGGACCACAGGTCCAGGACCGGGCAGCCGTACCGGTCGGCGATGGCCCGGACGTGTCCGTTGTACGTGGCGATCTTGCCGCGCAGGTGCTTGAGCACGGGCACGCCACGGGTGTCGAACCCGGTCGTCACCATGACCGTGCCGGACACGGCGGTGAGCTGGACCAGCGCCCGTTCGAAACGCTCGGCCACCTCGTCCGGGTCGGTACCGGGCCGGATGAGGTCGTTGCCCCCGGCGCAGAACGAGACGAGGTCCGGGGCCATCTCGACGGCCCGCGGAACCTGGTCCGCCACGATCTGGTCGAGGAGCTTTCCGCGTACGGCGAGATTGGTGTACCGGAAGTCGCCCTCGGGCCTGCGGTCGGCGAGCAGGACGGCGAACCGGTCGGCCCAGCCGACGAACGCCCCGTCGGGACCGGGATCGCCGACGCCCTCGGTGAAGCTGTCCCCCAGCGCCACGTACGACCCGATCACTGCTCTGCTGTCACTCTTCGAATCGTCTGCCACAACAGCTCATGATTCACCTTCGAATGTGACCTACGCGACCGTAGGAAGGAGTTGACGGGCGGTGAGATAAGCCACTCCTAAAGTGTTCGCCAACTTCGGAATACACCGCTTGTCAGGGATGCTCCGGCTGCGGACCGGCGGCCATCCGCACACACCGAAGGCCGGACCCGGGGATCGGGGTCCGGCCTTCGGAGGCGCGTCAGGCAGGTGGTCGTGCGGTCGGTCAGCCGACGGAGACGCCGTGCGAGCGCAGGAAGGCGACCGGGTCGACGTCGGAGCCGTAGTCCGGCGTGGTGCGGATCTCGAAGTGCAGGTGCGGTCCGGTCACGTTGCCGGTCGCGCCCGACAGGCCGACCTGCTGCCCGGCCGTCACGGTCTGGCCGGCCGAGACGGAGAGCTGGGACAGGTGGGCGTACTGGGCGTAGTGGCCGTCCTTCAGCTTGATGACGACCTGGTTGCCGTACGCGCCGCCCCAGCCGGCGGAGACGACCTCGCCCGCACCGACGGCCTTGAGGGAGGTGCCGGTCGGGACGACGAAGTCGACACCGGTGTGGTAGCCGCTGGACCACATGCTGCCGGACATGCGGTACGGGGTGCCGACGGTGGCACCGTCCACCGGGAGGGCGTAGCCGCTGGAGTTGCTCGCGGCCGCGGGCTTGGCGGCGGCCGGCTTGGCGGCGGTCTCCTTCTTCGGGGCCGACTCGGCGGCGGACGGCTTCTGGGCGGAGGCCTTCGGAGCGGCCGGGGCCGAGGACTTCGGGGCGCTCGCGGCCTTCTTGCCGATCGACAGCGTCAGGCCGGGGTGGATCAGCGACGGGTCGGAGCCGACGGCGTCACGGTTGTCCGAGTAGAGCTTCTTCCAGCCCCCGCTCACGTGCTGGTCGTCGGCGATCTTCGCGAGGTAGTCACCGGCCGTCACGGTGTACGTGCGGGCACCGTTGGCCTTTTCGGCTGCCTTCTTCTCGGCGGCCGGAGCGGACTGGACGGCCTTTTCCGGAGCCGACTGAGGGGTGGCGGCGTGGGCGCCGGCGGCCCCCATGAGCGGCAGGGCGAGGGCGGCCCCGCCGGTTCCGGCGACGGCGATGGAGCGGGTGAAACGCTGGGTCTTGGGACGGCGGTGCTTACCCTTCGCGGGCATGGCGAATTCCTCTCCGTCGCCTGCGAGGTGAGCTGTCGGGTGCGAGCTGGAGATGCCCGGCCGCGCCGTGGCGCGACTTAACCCCAAGCCGTTCCGGGAACCGGAACAGGCGTCTTACCTGTGGGTCCCCCGCTCCTGCCGTACGTCGGGTCAGTGTGTGCGGACTCCGGGCGGCGGCAGGATTAGGCGTCCGTCCGGATTGGTGTGGAACGTAAGCGACCGAGACGCAATGGGACAAGCTTGCGGTTGCGCGTGACGGTGTTTTCCCTGACGTGTCGACACAAGTGCCGTCACCGAGCGTGGATTACCGATCTCCCGCATTCCTCAATGAGCCTGAATAGCGCCAGAATTACGTGAACATGGCGACAACACATCGTCACGAATATGACGATGGTCACGCACCCCGATCTCATCTCCTTTGCGATCGGGGCACGTTATCCCTTAACTGCCGAATCCCCCTATTCGGACAGAACGACTACTTCCGCTTAAGGCGGACGACCGCGGCGTCCAGATCCCCGCGCAGGCCGACGCGAAGTCCGTGGTGCAGCAGTACGGCCCCTCGGTGGACTTCGCCCGTTTCGAGGCATTCGTACGAAGCTGTCGGATCCAGGCCGCGCAGTCGGAGCGCCGGCACGGGCTCGCCGTAACGCTGCGCCTGGAGCCAGGCGAGGACGACAGTCTCGTCGCCGAGGACGTACTGCACGGCACTCACGCCGCCCTCCGGGGGACGCAGCCGGTACAGGTCGCCGCGCTGCACCACGGGCCGGATCTCCTTGTACAGCGCCACCCACTCCCGTGCCTCGGCGAGCTCCTCGTGCGTCCACCGCGTGAGGTCGCCGCCGACACCGAGCACCCCGGCCATGGCGCTGACGAACCGGAACCGCAGGGAGCTGGCCCGCCGGTTGAGCATGGCGTTCGGGCTGTCGGTGACCCAGGCGGCCATGACCCGGGCCGGGTGGATCTGGCTGAAGCCGTGCTGGATGGCGAGCCGGTCGAGCGGGTCGGTGTTGTCGGAGGTCCACACCTGGTCCGTCCGGCTCAGCACGCCGAGGTCGATCCGCCCGCCGCCACCCGAGCAGGACTCGAAGGCCACACCCGGGTGAGCGGCCCGCAGCCGGTCCAGCAGGGCGTACAGGCCGTGCACGTGGTCGACCCACAGTCGCTGCGGGTAGGGGTCGTCCGGCCAGCCGGCGTCGGTGAAGCAGCGGTTGAAGTCCCACTTGACGTAGTCGACGGGAGCACTGGAGAGAAGCCCGTGGAGCTGCTCCCAGAGGTACTCCCGGACGTCCTCGCGGGCGAGATTGAGTACGAGCTGATTGCGGAATTCCGTCCGCTTTCGTCCTGGTTGGTGCTGGACCCAGTCAGGGTGCGCGCGGTACAGGTCGCTGTCCGGGTTGACCATCTCGGGCTCGACCCAGATCCCGAACTGCATGCCCAGACCGTGCACATGGTCGGCGAGCGGCTTCAGCCCGCCCGGGAAGCGGTCGGGGTTCGGGGTCCAGTCGCCGAGCCCGGCCCGGTCGCTGGTGCGCGCCCCGAACCAGCCGTCGTCGACCACGAACAGCTCGACGCCCATGGCCGCGGCCCGCTCGGCGAGCGCCCGCTGCTGCTCCTCGGAGATGTCGAACTCGGTGGCCTCCCAGGAGTTGAACAGCACCGGCCGGTCCCGCTCGGAGTCCGGGACGACATGCGCCCGCTGATATGCGTGCCAGGCGCGGCTGGCCCCGCCGAAGCCGCCGTCGCTCCAGAGCCCGGCGAAGACGGGGGTCGTGCACGACTCCCCCGTGCCCAGTGTCAGCAGGCCCGAGTCGTCGTGGCCGGCACCGCCGGTGATCTGTACGCGCGCGTCCGGCAGCTGGGCCACGGCGATCCGCCACGACCCGGACCAGCCGAGGGCGCAGCTGTAGACCTCGCCGTGCTCCTCGGTGGCGTGGGTGTCGAGGGCGACCCACGGCAGGTGCTGGTGCGAGGTGTGGCCGCGGCGGCTGCCGATGACCTTCTCGCCGTGGGTGAGACCGGAGCGCGTCAGCCGGGACTCGGCGCCCCAGCGGCCGTGCAGCTGGGACAGCCGCCAGGCGTCGCGGTCGGGCAGGGTCCAGGTGGCGGAGTCGGCGCGCAGCAGCTCGACGGCCGGTCCTCGGTTGTCGAGGGTCACCCATCGCTCGACGACATCCGTCGAGGGGCGTATCCGGTAGTGCAGCGTGATGGCGAGGTCCCCGTCACGGAACCGGAGCCGCAGTTCGCCGTCCTCGGTGTCGTACCCCTCGTGGACCCACTCGGTGCCGCGCCTCCCGGACGTGCGCACGGACAGGGCGGGGCGGACGAAGCGGGGTCCGCCCTCGACCGGGTACTCCTCGCGTCCGTCGAGCGGGGACTCGAAGGGCCAGTAGTCCGGCAGCGGCCGGACGGCGAGGGCCTCGGCGTCTGCGAGGCCGATCCGGGGGCCCCAGTACAGATGCAGCAGTTCGTCCCGTTCGGTGACATGGACGGCGTAGCTGCCGGCCGGCCCGGAGAGCACCCATGTACGTCCGTCTTCGGAGATGTCCAGCATCGCGCCCTCACAGATTCGAACAAGCCCGATCAGGTGCGACCAGGCGGCAACATCATCAAGGGCTGTGGGGGCTCCGGGCAACGCCTGTGGACAACTCATTGCCCCAGGCAGGCATGTCGTATCGTCGAGTCGTGCCCGCCGACGAGCCGCGGCGGCGGCGCCGAAGGGGAGGAGCCCTCGTGACACAGCAGGTCCCGTCGACCGAGCCCGAGCTGGCCGGAGTGCGCAACTTCCGTGATGTGGGCGGACTTCCGACCGTGGACGGACGGCGGGTGCGCCAGGGAGTGCTGTTCCGCAGTGGCCACCTCGCCCACGCGACCGGTCAGGACGCCGCCTTCCTGACCACGCTGGGCCTGCACACGATCTTCGACTTCCGCAACGCGGCCGACCAGAAGCTCGAGGGTCCGGACGTCGAGCTGCCCGGCGTGCGCAATGTGAACCTGCCGCTGAGCGACCCCGCCGACGGCGCGGAGTTCTGGAAGATGGTCCGCGACGGCGACCTGGACCAGCTGCGCGCGATCCTCTCGGACGGCAAGGGCGCGGGCCGCATGATCGCCTCGTACCGCACGATCATCAAGCACCGCACCGACGAGCACTCCCGGGTGCTGCACGCGCTCGCGCAGGACAGCGTTCCCGCGCTGATGCACTGCGCGGCGGGCAAGGACCGCGCGGGTCTGTCCGTGGCGGTGACGCTGCTGGCGCTGGGCGTCGAGCGCGAGGCGATCGTGGAGGACTACCTGAAGTCGAACGCCAAGCACCGCCGGTACAAGGTGCACCGCAGCAGCTCCGCGGCCTCGGCCTACTCCCCCGAGGTCATGGAGCTGCTCAGTCCCCTGTTCGACGCGCGCGCCGAGTACCTGACGGCGGCGTTCGACACCATCGAGGAGACCTGGGGCGGCGTCGACCCCTACCTGGAGAAGGGGCTGAAGCTCACCCCGGAGACCCGGGAGCGGCTGCGCGAGCGGCTCCTCGACTGAGACGCCGGGACACGGGCTACTTCGCGCCGAGCTCGAAGAGCAGGTACACGAACGCGGCGAAGATGTGGCCGGCGATGAGGTAGACGAACAGCCTCACCCACAGGGCGCGGGGAAACTTCTCCTCCATGTTGCTCATGACGCGTCTCCAGGGATGGGGCCCAGGCACAGGGCGGCCGTGGGGCTCTGCAGCAGGGTGTGGACAAAGAGCAGGTCGACGCCGTCGTGGTCCTCGGCGGCGATCCGGTGCGGGGTGAGCGAGTCGAAGTGGGCGCTGTCGCCGGCCGCCAGCCGGTGCGTGCTGTCCCCGAGGCGCAGCCGCAGCCGGCCGCGCAGCACATGGAGCCACTCCTCGCCGGGGTGGACGCGCACGACGTCGCCCTGGGAGCCGTACGGGACGTGGACCCGCAGGGCCTGCATCCCGCGGCCCGGGGCGCCGGCCTGCCAGTAGGTCCAGCCGCCGGCCGCCGTGGGTTCCATGTCGGCCGCGCGGATGACGGCGTCCCGTCCGGCGACCGTCTCGCCGAGAAGCTCGGCGACCGTCGTACCGTAGACACGGGCGAGCGCGAGCAGCATCGGCAGCGAGGGCTGGCGCTGCCCGGTCTCCAGACGGGAGAGGTGGGCGGGCGACAGCCCGGCGGCGCGGGCCGCGGCCTCCAGCGTGAGGGAGGCCTGGCGCCGCAGGGCCCGCAGCTGGGGCGCCACGGCGGGCAGCGCACCGGGCGCGGGTTCGGCCGGCGAGCCGGCCCCGGAGGGCGGCTCGGTCTCGGAGGGGCTCATGCCTCCATTGAGCCCGAGCTTTGCCTCAGCGGCAAATTTCTTGCCTCACAGGCAAACCGGTCTAACGGTTGGCCACCGCCTGCTTGACCAGGGTCTTGCCGAAGTCCCACACCAGTCCGCCGTTGTGCGCGTCGTCCATCACGGCGGTGAAGGCGGCGACGAACCGGTCCACCTCCCGCTCGCCGATGATCAGCGGCGGGATCAGCTTGATCACCTCCATGTGGTCGCCGGAGACCTGGGTGAGGATCCGGTGCCGCTGCAGCAGCGGCACGACGACCATCTGTGCGAAGAGCCCCTTGCGGGCGGCCTGGAGCATGGCCCAGCGGCTGCGCAGCTTCAGCGACTTCGGGCGTCCGAACTCGATGCCGATCATCAGGCCCCGGCCGCGGACCTCGGCGAGCATCTCGTACCGGTCAGTGAGCGCGGCCAGCCGGGACCTGAGCCGCTCTCCGGTCGCCCGGACGCCTGCGACGATCTGCTCGTTCTCCATCACCGACAGCACCGCGAGGCCCGCCGCCATGGCCTGCGCGTTGGATCCGAAGCTCGCCGAGTGGACGAGGACGCGGTCCATGGACGAGTAGACCTTCTTGAAGATCCAGTCCTTGCCGATCGTGGCGCCGACCGGCACGTAGCCGCCGGAGAGTGCCTTGGCGACGCACACCAGATCGGGTTCGACGCCGTCCTCGTGCTGGTAGGCGTAGAAGTCGCCGGTCCGGCCGAGGCCGGTCTGCACCTCGTCGGCGATGAGCAGCGCCTTGTGCCGGCGCAGCAGCTCCTGGGCGGCCCGCAGCCAGCCGGGCGGGCCCGTGAGGACGCCCTTGCCCTGGATCGGCTCGACGATCAGCGCGGCAACGTCGCCCGTCCTCAGCTCCCTCTCCAGCGCGTCGAGGTCGCCGAGCGGGACGGCCGTGTCGGGCAACAGCGGGGCGAAGCCGTCGCGGAAGCCGGACTCTCCGTTCACGGAGAGGGAGCCGGTGGTCAGCCCGTGGAAGGCGTGCGTGCAGTACAGGATCCTGGGCCTGCCGGTGACGAACCGGGCGAACTTCAGGGCGCCCTCGACGGCCTCGGTGCCGCTGTTGCCGAAGAACACCCGGTCCAGGTGCGGGCTGTGCGCGAGCAGCTTCTCCGCCAGCAGGCCCGGCAGTGGCTGGCAGTCGAAGCGGGTGAGATCGGCGAGCTGAGCGTCGAGGACGTCGTGCACCGCCTTGCGCACCACGGGGTGGTGGCGTCCGAGCCCCATCACCCCGAACCCGGCGAGCATGTCCAGGTAGTCGTTGCCGTCCGCGTCGTAGAAGTAGGCGCCCTCGGCGCGCTCGTAGACCTTGTCGAAGCCGATGGTGTGCAGCATGCGCGGGAGCTGGTGGTTGAGGTACCGGGTGTGCAGCTCGTAGCGCTCGGCCCCGCGCTCGGCCAGCAGCTTGCCGAGGTCGAACTCCCCGGCCTGCGACGACTCCGACGCGGACTCGGCGGTTGTCATTCCAGTGGCTCCTTGGACAGCTCTTCCTTGACGGCCAGGCTCGCGCTGATCCGTCCGGCGACCTCGACGGGTGTCAGGCCGATGTCGGCGAGCACCTCACCGCGCTTGGCGTGGGCGAGGAACTGCTCGGGGATGCCGAACCGCCGTACCGGCACGTCGACGTCGGCGTCGCCCAGGGCCAGCGCCACGGCCGAACCGACTCCGGCCGCACGGCTGTTGTCCTCGACGACGGCCACCAGACGGTGCTCGGCGGCGAGGCCCGGGAGCGCCGGGTCGACGGGCTTGACCCAGCGGGGGTCTACGACGGTGCAGCCGATGCCGCGCGCTTCGAGCAGTTCGGCGGCCTGAAGGCAGACCGGCGCCATCACACCGACGGCCACCAGGAGGGCCTGCGGCCGGGCGGAACGGTGCAGCACGTCCAGTCCGCTCACCCGGTCCACGGCCGGGATCGACGGGCCGACGGACTCCTTCGGGAACCGCAGCAGCGTCGGCGCGTCGTCCACGGCGACCGCCTCACGCAGCTGGGCGCGCAGCTGGTCGGCGTCCCGTGGCGCGGCGATCCTCAGACCGGGCACGACCTGGAGGACGGACATGTCCCACATGCCGTTGTGGGAGGCACCGTCGACGCCGGTGACCCCGGCCCGGTCCAGAACGAAGGTCACCCCGCAGCGGTGCAGGGCGACGTCCATCAGGAGCTGGTCGAAGGCACGGTTGAGGAAGGTGGCGTAGACGGCGACGACCGGGTGCAGCCCGCCCGTCGCCAGGCCGGCCGCGGACACGGCCGCATGCTGCTCGGCGATGCCGACGTCCCAGACCCGGTCCGGGAACCGCTCGGCGAAGGCGCCCAGGCCGACGGGATGCAGCATCGCGGCGGTGATCGCCACGACGTCCTCGCGCTCCTCACCGATCCGGACGATCTCCTCGCCGAACACCGAGGTCCAGGAGGGGCCGCCGGACGGGGAGAGCGGGGCGCAGGTCAGCGGGTCCATCACGCCGACGGTGTGGAAGTGGTCCTCCTCGTGGGCGAGGGCGGGCTCATAGCCGCGGCCCTTCTCCGTGAGGCAGTGCACCAGCACCGGCCCGTGGAAGCGTTTCGCGCGCCGCAGCGCGGATTCCACGGCCCCGGTGTCGTGCCCGTCGATCGGCCCCACGTACTTCAGGCCCAGGTCCTCGAAGAGGCCCTGGGGGGCGAACGCGTCCTTGAAACCCTTCTTGGCACCGTGCAGGGCCTCGTAGAGGGTGTTGCCGACCACGGGCGTGCCCTGGAGGACGTCCTTGCCCCAGGCCAGGACCCGCTCGTAGCCGTCGGTCGTGCGCAGCGTGGCGAGGTGGTTGGCGAGGCCGCCGATGGTGGGGGCGTAGGAGCGTTCGTTGTCGTTGACGACGATGATCAGCGGGCGGTTCTTGGCGGCCGCGATGTTGTTCAGGGCCTCCCAGGCCATGCCGCCGGTGAGGGCCCCGTCGCCGATGACCGCGACGACATGGCCCTTCTCGCCCTGCACCTGGCGGGCCTTGGCGAGCCCGTCGGCCCAGCCGAGGGCGGTCGAGGCGTGGCTGTTCTCGATGACGTCGTGCTCGGACTCCTCGCGCGAGGGGTAGCCGGACAGGCCGCCCTTGCCCCGCAGCTTGGAGAAGTCCTGGCGGCCGGTCAGCAGCTTGTGGACGTAGCTCTGGTGGCCGGTGTCCCACAGGATGCGGTCGGCCGGCGACTCGAAGACCCGGTGCAGGGCGATGGTCAGCTCCACCACGCCCAGGTTGGGTCCCAGATGGCCGCCGGTCCTGGCGACCGCGTGCACCAGGAACTCCCGGATCTCCTCCGACAGTTCCCCCAGTTCCGCCTCGGACAGCGCCTTCAGGTCGCGTGGTCCCCGGATGCTCTCCAGAATCGTCACGGTCGGCCCCCTTCGCATTCCGTGCTGCTCAGCTCACGGTGACGGCCGGCTCCCCCGACCCCACGCCGTCCTGCTCCATCTGCTCGGCGATCTTCATCGCCTCTTCGATCAGCGTCTCGACGATCCTGGACTCGGGGACGGTCTTGATGACCTCGCCCTTGACGAAGATCTGCCCCTTGCCGTTGCCGGAGGCGACCCCCAGGTCGGCCTCCCGTGCCTCGCCGGGCCCGTTGACCACACACCCCATGACCGCGACCCGCAGCGGCACCTCCATGCCGTCGAGTCCGGCCGTGACCTCCTCGGCCAGCTTGTAGACGTCGACCTGGGCGCGCCCGCAGGACGGGCACGACACGATCTCCAGCCGGCGCTCCTTGAGCCCGAGGGACTGCAGGATCTGGATGCCGACCTTGACCTCCTCGGCCGGCGGCGCGGACAGCGACACCCGGATCGTGTCGCCGATGCCCCGCGACAGCAGCGCCCCGAACGCCACCGCCGACTTGATCGTGCCCTGGAAGGCCGGACCGGCCTCCGTCACACCCAGGTGCAGCGGGTAGTCGCACTGTTCGGCCAACTGGCTGTACGCCTCGATCATGACGACCGGGTCGTTGTGCTTGACGGAGATCTTGATGTCCCGGAAGCCGTGCTCCTCGAACAGGGACGCCTCCCACAGCGCGCTCTCCACGAGCGCCTCCGGGGTGGCCCTGCCGTACTTCTGGAGCAGACGCCGGTCCAGCGACCCGGCGTTGACGCCGATGCGGATCGGCGTGCCGTGGTCCTTCGCCGCCTGGGCGATCTCCTTGACCCGGTCGTCGAACTGCTTGATGTTGCCGGGGTTGACGCGGACGGCCGCACAGCCCGCCTCGATGGCCGCGAACACGTACTTCGGCTGGAAGTGGATGTCCGCGATCACGGGGATCTGCGACTTGCGGGCGATGGTCGCCAGGGCTTCCGCGTCGTCCTGCGTGGGGCAGGCGACCCGGACGATCTGGCAGCCGGACGCGGTCAGCTCCGCGATCTGCTGCAGCGTGGCGCCGACGTCCGACGTGCGGGTCGTCGTCATCGACTGCACCGACACCGGGGCCCCGCCCCCCACCGCCACCGGACCGACCTCGATCCGGCGCGAGACGCGCCGCTCGGCGATCGGCCGGGCCGGCACCTCGGGGACGCCCAGCGAGACAGCGGTCATGACATCACTCCCGGTTCCCGGAGACCGTCTCGCGCATGGCGCGCAGCGACTCCTTCAGCGATCCCATGGTGGCGAGGACGGCCGTGGGCTCGTAGCCGCAGTGCGCCATGCAGTTGGCGCAGCGCGGGTCCTTGCCGCGGCCGTACTTGTCCCAGTCGGTGTCCTCGACCAGCTCGCGGTACGTCGGCACGTACCCGTCGCTCATCAGGTAGCAGGGGCGCTGCCAGCCGAAGAGCGAGTAGTTCGGGATCGCCCACGCCGTGCAGGGGAAGTCGACCTTGCCCTCCAGGAAGTCCAGGAAGAGCGGGGAGTGGTTGAGCCGCCAGCGCCGCCGGTTGCCGCCGGAGAAGGCCTTCTTGAACAGCTCGCGGGTCTGCTCCACGCCCAGGAAGTGCTCCTGGTCGGGGGCCTTCTCGTAGGCGTAGGCGGGCGAGATCATCATCTCGTCGACCTGGAGGTCGTCGTTGAGGAAGTTCAGCACCTCGATGATGGTCTGCGGGGTGTCGGTGTTGAAGAAGGTCGAGTTGGTGGTGACCCGGAAGCCGCGCCGCTTGGCCTCCTTGATCGCCTCCACGGCCTCGTCGAACACGCCCTCCTTGGCGACCGACTCGTCGTGCCGCTCGCGCAGGCCGTCGATGTGCACCGCGAAGGCGAAGTAGGGCGACGGCGTGAACGTGTCCATCTTCTTGCGCAGCAGCATCGCGTTGGTGCAGAGGAAGACGTACTTCCGCTTGGCCACCAGCTGACGCACGATCTCGTCGATCTGCGGGTGCATCAGCGGCTCGCCGCCGGCGATGGACACCATCGGGGCGCCCGACTCCAGGACCGCCCCCACGGCCTGGGCGACCGGCATCCGCTGCTTGAGCACCCCGGCCGGATGCTGGATCTTGCCGCACCCCTCGCATTTGAGGTTGCAGGCGAACAGCGGCTCCAGCTCGACGATCAGCGGGAACTTGTCCCGTCGGCGGATCTTCTGTTCAGCCAAGTATGTAGCGACCTTGATGGACTGTCGGAGCGGCATGGCCATCTGGCTCACCTCCTGGGGAGCAGCAAGGAACGGTGCCATTCGAAGAAAGCGGGTAGGACGGAACGAAGAACACGGAAAGCTGATATTCCACCGCGCACCGTGCCGATCCGGACGAGTTCATGTTCAGGAGCGTCCACGACCACCCGGACGGCCGCAACCGGGCGCTCGCCCACCCGCACGGCGCTCAGGAGCGTGACGGCGGACTCCATGTCGACCGCGATCGCACCCGTCGCGCGCAGCGCGGCCCGTTCGGGGCCCCGCACGACGTGGTCGGAGCAGGTCAGCGGCCCGGTGTGCACCGTGCGCCCGGGCAGCGCGCGGGCCAGTTCCTTGACCAGCAGCTCGGTCCCCACGCAGGGGGTCGTGCCGCGCGGGTCGCGGGTCTCCTCGGCGACGACGAGATCGCCGGGGTGCATGCCGGGCGCGAGGCCCGCGCAGAAGCCGGTGGCGAGGACGGCGGCGTCGCGCAGGGCCGGGTCGGCCAGCACGCGGGTGACGGCCCGCTCGGCGGCGGCCGGCCCCATGCCCGTCCGCAGGACCGTGACCGGCCCGCCGGCCCCGCCCCGGCCGCCCGCGCGCAGGGCGAACTGCTCGATGCCGAGCGCGCAGGCGATCAGCAGCGGGACCGGGGCGGGAGTGGCGCTCATCAGCTCCCCTTGGCCTCGGTGAGCTGCTTGCCGGTCCCGCTCGCCCGCAGCCGCTGGGCGAAGGGTTCGCCGTGCAGATACCGGCCGAGCGCGGTGAGCGGGAACACCTGCCGGTAGAGGTGGTAGTTGATCGAGAAGTCCCACGGGAAGCCCGTCCCCGTGAAGTACGGCTCGTCCCAGGAGCCGTCCGGGCGCTGGGTCGCCGCGAGCCACTCGACGCCGCGTTCGACGGCCTTGGAGTCCCGCTCGCCCGCCGCGAGCAGGGCCATCAGCGCCCACGCCGTCTGCGAGGCGGTCGAGGCGCCCCGGCCGCTCCACTGGCTGACGTACTTGTAGGAGCGCAGGTCCTCGCCCCAGCCGCCGTCGTCGTTCTGGACCGACTCCAGCCAGGCGACGGCCCGCCGGATCGCCGGGTGTGCGGCGGGGATGCCGGCGGCGGTCAGGGCGGGGACGACGGACCCGGTGCCGTAGATGTAGTTGACGCCCCAGCGTCCGAACCACGAGCCGTCCGGTTCCTGCTCGGCCAGCAGCCACTCGATGCCGCGGCGGGTGCGCGGGTCGTGGGCGAGTCCCTCCACCGCGAGCATCTCGACGACGTGCGCGGTGACGTCGGCGGAGGGCGGGTCGATGACCTCGCCGAAGTCGCAGAACGGCAGCCTGTTCGGGAAGGGGCTGGTGTTGTCGACGTCGAAGGCGGCCCAGGCGCCGTTCCTCGACTGCATGCCGAGCGTCCAGCGCATGCCGCGCGCGGCGGCCCTCTCCAGCCGCTCCGGGTCGGGGTGGGCGATCCGGCGCAGCGCGAGGATCACCTCGGCGGTGTCGTCGATGTCGGGGTAGTTGTCGTTGTGGAACTCGAACGCCCAGCCGCCGGGCGGCAGTCCGGGCCGCTTCACGGACCAGTCGCCGGGCCGGACGATCTCCTCGCCCAGCATCCAGTCGGCCGCCTTCACCAACTGCGGGTGATCGGCGGGCAGTCCGGCGTCGACGAGGGCGATCGCGGCCAGGCAGGTGTCCCACACCGGCGACTGGCAGGCCTCGATCATCCGGGCGCCGTCCTCGCGCCACACGGCGAACCGGTCCAGGGACGCCAATCCCTCGCGCATCACGGGGTGTTCGAGGTCGTAGCCGAGCAGGTGCAGGGCGATGATGGAGTACACGGCGGGGGGCTGGATGCCGCCCCAGCAGCCGTCGTTCTCCTGCCGCTCGATGATCCAGCGGGCGGCGCTGTTCATGGCGGCTCTGCGCAGTCTGCGCGGGGCGACCTTCCGCAGGGCGTGCAGGCCCTTGTCCATCCGCTGGAACGCCCCGTCCCAACTGAACGGCGACGCCAGGGGCCCCGGGGGGTTGGGCCGGTCGGGGTCGGTGTGCAGCTCGTCGAGCGGGAAGGGCGCCGGGCGTACCGGCCGCTTCGCGGAGACGATCGTCAGCGGGACGATGGTCTGCCGTGCCCAGCAGCCGAAGTCGTAGATGTTGAGCGGCACCCACTTCGGGAAGAAGACGAGCTCCGGCGGGAGTTCGGGCAGGTCCTCCCACTTCCACCAGCCGAACAGGGCCAGCCAGATCCGGGTGAAGACCCGGGCGGCGGCGATGCCGCCCTGCGCGCGGATCCAGGCCGAGGCCTTCGCCATGTGCGGGGCGTCGGGTGCGTCACCGGCGAGGCGGAGGGCGACGTACGCCTCGATGGTGGCGGACAGTTCGCTCGGTCCGCCGTAGAAGGTGGCCCAGGTGCCGTCCTCGCCCTGCTCGCCGCGGATGAAGAGGGCGGCGGCCTGTGTGGTCCTGTCGTCGCGGATGCCGAGGAACTGACGGAGCAGCAGGTCCTCGGCGTCCATCGTGACGTTGGTCTCGAGGTCGCCCTTCCACCAGCCCTCGGCGTCCTGGAGGGAGAGCAGGAAGTCGGTGGCACGCCGGGCGGCGTGTGCGGCGGCTTCCGGTACCCCGGCCGCCCCGGGGGTGTGCGTGTCGGTGTCGCTGGCCGCGGCGGCGCGGGGTGGCAGGGCCCCGGTGCTTCCGTCGGTCGTCGCTGTCATGGCTTCCCCTTCGTGCAGTGGTGCAAGGTGTGCAGCTGCTGTGGGTCCGCCGTCGGCCGGTGCTCCGTGTGACTCGCGGCACCGGCCGGCGACTACGCGAGGGTTATTCGGCCGATAGTGATCATCTCTTTCGTACGACGACGAAGTCCGCGAGGGCCGTGAACTGCTCCCGCACCCGGTCGGGCATGGCGACGGCGTCGAGGGCTTCGATGGCGATGGTGTGCTGACGGCGTGCCTCGTCGGCGGTCCACTCCCGACCGCCGGCCTCCTCGATGAGGGCGGCGCGGGCCGCGAACTCCTCCTCGGAGAAGTTCTCGAAGTCGCTGCTCTTGGCGTCGGCGGCGAGGATCTCACCGAGCCGCTCGGAGGCCGGGCCGCCCGCCGCGAGGGCGGCCACGACCGGCAGAGACTTCTTGCGCTGGCGCAGGTCGCTCCACGTCTGCTTGCCGGTGGAGACCGGGTCGCCCCAGATGCCGAGCAGGTCGTCGACGGCCTGGAAGGCGAGGCCCAGGTGGTAGCCGTACTTCTCGAGGGTGTCGGCGGTGTGGTCGTCGGCGCCGCCGAGGACCGCGCCGATGGAGCTGGCGCAGGCCAGCAGGGCGCCGGTCTTGTTGCCCTCCATCTCCAGGCATTCCTCGACGCTGACGCGGTCGCGGTGCTCGTAGGAGATGTCCTGGGCCTGACCGTCGATCAGGGCGCGGGTGGCAGTGGTCAGGCGGCGGGTGGCGCGGCCGGCCTCGACGGTGCCGAGTTCGAGGAGCACCTCGTTGGCGAGGGCGAACAGGGCGTCGCCGACCAGGATGGCCTGGGCGGGGCCGTGCACCTTCCAGACCGTGTCGCGGTGACGGCGTTGCTCGTCGCCGTCCATGAGGTCGTCGTGGAGGAGGGAGAAGTTGTGGACGAGCTCCACGGCGACGGCGCCGGGGATGCCGGTCTCGGGGGCGGCCGACATGACCTCGGCGGACAGCACAGCGAGGGCGGGGCGCACGGCCTTGCCGCCGTCCCCCTCCGCGGGCCTGCCCTGGGCGTCGATCCAGCCGAAGTGGTAGGCGGCGACAGTGTCCATGGGAGGTGCCAGGCGGTCGATGGCCGCCCTCAGTACCGGAGTGGCCAGGGTCCGGCCGCGCTCCAGCAGCGCGGTCACGTCCACCGCCTCGGCAGTCTTCGAGGCCGGGGGCACAGTGGGCACAGTCTCTCCTCTTGTTGCGGTACCGGGGGTGCGGGGGCCGCCTGCCGCGCCGGCCTGGGCCGGCATCATGCCGCCTCCTCGAACTCGAAGAGGGCGTGCGGACGGGGCCGGCCCAGGGCGCCCAGCACGGCGTCCGCCGCGCTCACACCACTGCGGACCGCACTCTCCATGGTCGCGGGCCACCCGGTGGCGGTCCACGCTCCGGCCAGGTAGAGGCCGGATGCCTTGGTGCGGGCGCGGGGCCTGAGGCGCCCGACGCCGGGGGTGGGAGCGAACGTGGCGGTGCGCTCCCGGGTGACGAAGAAGTCCCTCACGCCGGCGCCGCGGGCCAGGGGCAGCAGCCGCTCCAGCTCGGGCAGGTACCGCTCGCGCAGCACGGCCACGGGCTCGTCGATCTCGTCCTGGGCGACCGACTGCGACAGGGCGAGGTACTGACCCTCGCTCAGCCCTGAGGCGTCGGTCCGGTCGAAGACCCACTGCACGGGGCTGCCCAGCGCGGCGAAGAACGGCCGGCCCAGGACCTTGCGGTCGTACACCACATGGACGTTGAGGATCGGCGCGGTGCCGATCTCCAGGAGCCGCTCGGGCGCGTCGAGGGCACCGGCCGGCAGCAGATCGTGCGCCTCGCGCTGCGGTACGGCGAGGACCACCGCGTCGGCCTGAAGCGTCTCGCCGGGGACCTGGACGCTCCACCGCCCGTCCGTGGTCGCGGAGACGGAGGTGACGCGGGTGCGGAGCTCGGTGCGGACGCCAGCGGAGTCGAGCGCCTTGCGGGCCAGCCGGTCGTGCAGGTAGCCCAGCGGGACCCGGGCCCAGCCGATGTCGGCCGCGCCCGGGTCGGACAGCAGACCGGTCTTGAACACCATCGCGGCGAGCGCCAGGGAGGCGTCGGAGGCGACCGCGTTGAGGGTGGCGATCCCGACCAGGTCCCACAGGGCCTCGACGGCGCGTGCCGACTGGCCGTGCGCGGCGAGCCAGCTGCCGAAGTCCTGCGTGTCCAGCGCCGGGTCGGCGAGGTCGAGCCCCTTGAGCGCGAGCGCGGCCCGGCCGACCTTGGCGCGGTCGGCGAGCGTCAGGTGCGGGTAGGAGGCGAGGCTGCGCCCGAGGTGCAGCGGCACGGGCAGGGCGTCCCTGCGCAGCCTGCCGAGGCGGCGCCCCTCGGGGCGGGCGAGGTCCAGGACGGGTACGTCGAGCCGGTCCTGCAGCGGGGCCAGCGCCGCGCCCTCGATGCGGTCGAGGAACCAGCGGTAGGCGGTGCAGCAGCGCAGGTAGACGTGCTGGCCGTTGTCGACGGTGAGATCGCCGCGCTGGAAGGAGAAGGCCAGACCGCCGAGCCGCGGCCTGCCCTCCAGCAGGGTGACGCGCACTCCGGCGTCGGCGAGCGCGAGCGCGGTGGTGACACCGGCGAGCCCGCCGCCCGCCACGACGGCGTGCCCCGCCTGTGCGGCCGGCCTCCCGGTCCGTGTGCCGTGGGTCATCGCGCCCCCTCCCCCCTGGCCGAGGCGTGCTGCTCGAACGGTGCACGACCGGCCGTCTCCGTCAGGGACGCGGCCCCGCGCCGGAGGGTTGCCCGCCGGTTGTCTGCGACGGCCTGGGCGGGAGGGGCGTGGTGGCCCCGCCCGGAGGCCGAGATCGCGTGGGGGCGGTGCCCCGGCTGTCCGTCGACGCCCGCGCCCCGCCCCCGTCGGCGGACGGGGGCATGCACCGGCTCGGTGTCACGGCAGGCCTGCGGGACGTGCGGCGCTGTACCCCGCACCGCACTCCGTCCGCCAAGCGGCTGGGCCGTCACGCACGCCTCCTGACGGTCCGCCGGGTCACGTGTCGGGCGTCGAGACCGGACAGGCCGCGCACGGCGACGTACGCCTTCTCCCGCCCGGGCAGGGAGACCCGGCCGCGCAGCACGGCCTCCGGGTCGCGCTCGATGCGGTCGAGGAGGCGGCGGTAGATGCCGGCCATGGCGGCGACACAGGCGCCGCTGCGCCGGTCGAGCATGGGGAGCAGCCGGTAGCCCTCGGCGAACAGAGCGCGGGCCCGCCGCACTTCGAAGTGCACGAGGCCCGCGAAGTCGGAGCCCTCCGGCGGCCGCGGCCCGCTGAAGCCGGTCGAGCAGCCGAACTTGGCGAGGTCGTCGGCGGGCAGATAGGTCCGTCCGCCCACGGCGTCCTCACGGACGTCTCTGAGGATGTTGGTGAGCTGGAGCGCGAGACCGAGCGTGTCGGCATACTCCGGCGCGCGGTCCACGCCACGCGCCCCCGGTTCCGTGCCGAACACGCCGAGCGAGAGACGCCCGATGGCGCCCGCCACGCATCGGCAGTAGACCTTCAGGTCGTCCCAGGTCTCGTAGGTCTCGCCGCGGACGTCCATCAGGACGCCGTCGATGAGCTCGTCCAGGCCGCCGAGCGGGATCGGGAAGTGCCCGGCCGCGTGCGAGAGGGCGACGGCGACCGGGTCGGTGTCGTCCTCGCCGACCTCGTCCTCGCGGATCCGGGTGAGCAGCGCCCGGGTCTCCTCCAGCCTGGCCGTCTTGACGTCGTCGGCGAGCGCGCCGTCCCCGATGTCGTCGACCCGCCGCGAGAATGCGTAGAGCGCCGACATCGCGCGGCGCTGCGACGTCGGCAGCAGCCGGATGCCGTAGGCGAAGTTACGGGCCTGCCGCCCGGTGACGGCCTCGCAGTAGCTGTAGGCGGCGAGTACCGGTGGGGACGCGTGTGGTTCCGACTCCACGGTCCGGATCACCCCTCTCCTCGCAGAGTCACGCCCACCTCACGCAGCAACCGGAGCTTGCCGGGCTTGGGCGGGCCGGGAAGTACGTCGTACTCGGCGGCGGCGATCGCGTGGACGGCCGCCCTTCCCCCCGCCACGAACCCCGCGAGCAGCAGCTTCAGCCTGCCGTGGACGCTACCCACCAGGGGGGCGCCTTCATTCAGCAGATCCCGGGCCCTTTGCGCTTCGTACGCGATCAGCGCACGGACCGACGCTCCGGCGGATTTCGTGGCGAGATCCGCTTCCTGGACGTGGAAACGTTTCATGTCGGCCGCGGGCAGATAGACGCGGTCGCGGCCGAGGTCCTCGGCGACGTCCTGGAGGTGCTCGACGATCTGGAGGGCCGTGCAGATCATGTCGGAGCGGCGGATCCGCTCGGGCGTCGAGGTACCGGTGACGGCGAGGACGAGGCGGCCGACGGGGTTGGCGGAGAGCTCGCAGTAGGCGAGCAGGTCGTCGTAGGTCTCGTAGCGGCCGACCAGCTGGTCCTGGCGGTTGGCGGCGATCAGGCCGAGGAACGGCTCGGGGGTCAGCGAGCAGCGGCGCACGGTCGGCTGGAGGCGGCGCAGCAGGGGATGGCGCGGGGTCGCGTCGAAGACGCGGCGCAGGTCGGCCTCGAAGGCGTCCAGCAGGACCAGGCGGTCCTCGGCCTCCCGCGGGGACACGCCGAGCAGACGCGCGTCGGCGCCGCCGGGGGCCAGGTCGCCGTCGCCGATGTCGTCGACCAGGCGGGCGAAGCCGTAGACGGCCATGAGGTCGGTGCGCCAGGCCCGGGGCAGGAAGAAGGGGGCCACCGGGAAGTTCTCGCCGGCGGCCTTGTCGAGCGTGCCGCGCTCCGCATCGAGGGGGCGCGCCGTGCCGGTTCCCGTCACCGTGGGCTGCCCGGCGCGGGGACGGCACGTGCTGCGTTGAGCTGGGGAGTTTCCGTAGCCATCGCCGTCACATCTCCCGTTCTACACTGCCGACCCAATACGCACTATTTCGGACACGCCGCCCAGCCGTCCGCACGGTGGTCCGACGGGCGGTGTCGCGCATTATTGCCCTGATTGCCGTGTTTCGGGACCGGTACAGCTTACGTTGTACAACGCGACACGGTTCGTCAGGGTGTTCCGACACCTCACGAGAACACACCGATTGGCCCCAAGATTCCTGAGATGGGCCGGAGTTGACGTTTCCTTTGCAGACGCCGGGCCCCGCCGGAGCAGTTCCGTCGGGGCCCTGGCCGAATCCGGACTACTTGCCCGTGAACTTCTCGTACTCCTTGAGCACCTCGTCGGTGGGGCCGTCCATGCGCAGCTCGCCGCGCTCCAGCCACAGGACGCGGTCGCAGGTGTCGCGGATGGACTTGTTGTTGTGGCTGACCAGGAAGACCGTGCCGGCTTCCTTGCGCAGCTCCCGGATGCGGTCCTCGGAGCGCTTCTGGAACTTGCGGTCGCCCGTCGCGAGCGCCTCGTCGATCATCAGGACGTCGTGGTCCTTGGCCGCGGCGATGGAGAAGCGGAGCCGGGCCGCCATGCCGGAGGAGTACGTGCGCATGGGCAGGGTGATGAAGTCGCCCTTCTCGTTGATGCCGGAGAAGTCGACGATCTCCTGGTAGCGCTCCTTGATCTCCTCGCGGGACATGCCCATGGCGAGCCCGCCCAATATGACGTTCCGTTCGCCGGTGAGGTCGTTCATCAGGGCCGCGTTGACACCGAGCAGTGAAGGCTGGCCGTCGGTGTAGACCTTGCCCTGCTCGGCGGGGAGCAGACCGGCGATGGCGCGCAGCAGGGTCGACTTGCCGGAGCCGTTGGAGCCGATCAGGCCGATGGCCTCACCGCGGTACGCCACGAAGGAGACGCCGCGCACCGCGTGCACCTTGCGCACGCCGCGCTCCTCGCCGCGCTTGATGATGCGGCTGAGGGCGGCGGTGGCGCTGCCCTTGCCGGTCTTGGCGCCGTTGACGCGGTAGACGATGTGGAGGTCGTCCGCGACGACGGTGGGAATGCGTGCGTCCTGTTGCTGCTCAGCCACGGCCGTACCTCTCCTCCGCCTTCCAGAAGTACACGAAGCCGCCGACGGCGAACAGCACGGCCCAGCCGGCCGCGGCCGCCCAGACGTGGTCGGGCATGTACCTCGAGTCGTACTCGTCGATGAGGGCGAAGCGCATCAGGTCCATGTAGATCGCGGCGGGGTTCCACTGCAGGACGTTCGCGATCCACTGGGGCTTGCCCTCCAGGAAGATCGGGATGGAGAACATCACCCCGGACGCGTACATCCAGGTCCGCATCACGAACGGCATCAGCTGCGCGAGGTCGGGGGTCTTGGCGCCCGCCCGGGCCATGATCAGCGCGAGGCCGGTGTTGAAGAAGAACTGCAGGACCAGCACCGGCACGATCAGCAGCCAGGACAGATCCGGGTAGTGGCCGAAGCCGACCGTGACGGCGAACAGCACGATCATCGAGAACAGCAGCTGCTGGAGCTGCTGCAGCGCGAAGGAGATCGGCAGCGAGGCGCGCGGGAAGTGCAGGGCCCGGACCAGGCCGAGGTTGCCGGAGATCGCGCGCACGCCGGCCATCACCGAGCTCTGCGTGAAGGTGAACACGAAGACGCCCGTGACCAGGAACGGGATGTATACCTCGCGGGGCAGGCCCCGGTCGGCCTCCAGCAGCAGGCCGAAGATGAAGAAGTACACGGCCGCGTTGAGCAGCGGCGTGGCCACCTGCCACAGCTGGCCGAGCTTGGCCTGGCTGTACTGGGCGGTCAGCTTCGCCCGGGAGAAGGCGAGGATGAAGTGCCGCCGGTCCCAGAGCTGACGGACGTACTCGATGAGGGTCGGCCGGGCGCCGCTCACGGTGAGCCCGTGCTTGGCGGCGAGTTCCCCCGCCGTGAGGCCCTCGTCGGGCGCCGCGGGCGCGCTCATCGCGACCGGGGCGTCGTGCGTTGTCTCACTCACTAGTGGAAACTTTCGTCTTCGAGATGCTCGGCCTGTGCCGGGTCCGGCATGAGCCGGGGCCAGGGTACGGCCCGGGGGCTCCCGGGATTTCCCGGATACGAGCTTGTCAGATGACGGGGGGCCGGCCCAGCCGGGTCAGCCGCCACACCGTACGCCACTTCATGGGCCGGCGGGGGCCGCACGAGGTGGTCCAGCCCTCACGGAATCCGCCGAACCAGGCCCGCAGCGCACTGCGGGAGGGGCGGCGCAGCAGAGTGAGCAGCAGCCACACGCCGAGGTAGACGGGGACGAGCGGGGCGGGGAGGTTGCGGCGGGCCAGCCAGACGCGGTTGCGGGCGACCATGCGGTGGTAGACCGCGTGCCGCGAGGGAGCGGTCGTCGGGTGGTAGAGCACCATGTCGGACCGGTAGTCGATCATCCAGCCCGCGTCGAGGGCCCGCCATGCCAGGTCGGTCTCCTCATGGGCGTAGAAGAACTCCTCCGGGAGTCCGCCGACGTCGGCGAAGACGCGGGTGCGCACGGCGTTGGCGCCGCCGAGGAAGGTGGTCACGCGCGAGGAGCGCATCGGGTCGGCGGCGCGCAGCCGGGGGACGTGGCGGCGCTGGGTGACGCCTGTTTCCGGGTCGGCTATGCGGAAGCTCACGATGCCGAGCTTGGGGTCGGCCTCGAACGCCTTGCGGCACAGTTCGGCGGTGTCGTGGCTCGCGAGCAGTCCGTCGTCGTCGAGGAAGAGCAGGATGTCGACGTCCCGCCCGGAGGGCCCGAAGGCCTCGATGCCGACGTTGCGGCCGCCGGGAATGCCGAGGTTCTCGGGCAGCTCGATGGTGCGCACGCCCTCGGGGACGTCCGGGACGGGCGAGCCGTTGCCGACGACGACCACCTCGACCCGGTCGCCGTCCTGCTTGGCGACGGAGTCGAGCAGGGCGCGCAGCTCCTCGGGCCGGTTGCCCATGGTGATGATGACGGCGCCGACCTTCATGCCGCTCACTTCAGCCTGCTGGAGGCGAGGATGGACACGAGGTGCAGCAGGGTCTGCACCAGCGCGATGCCGGCCATGACCGCCACGCCGAGCCGCGAGAAGAAGAGGTCCCCTCGCGCCTGGTCGACGATCGCCAGCACCAGGATCACCAGGGACGCCTCGATGCCGAGGATCAGCCGGTGGAAGTTCAGGGCGGCGGCGGCCTTGCGGGCCAGCGCCATGCCGGAGGAGCGCATCTCGGAAGCGGCCTCCTTGACCGGCGGCTTGCCGGCCTGGTGCCGGGCGACGCCCACGAGGTCGGTCTCCGCCTTGATCAGGACGGCGCCGAGGGCGGCCAGGGTGCCGAGGAAGGCCCACAGCCAGTCGATGCGCCCGCTGCCCCACAGGTCGGCGGCGCGCAGTCCGAAGCCGGTGAGCACCGCGGCGTCGGTGAGATAGGCGCCGACCCGGTCGAGGTAGACCCCGTTGAGCGAGTACTGCTTCTTCCAGCGCGCGATCTCGCCGTCGACGCAGTCCAGCAGCAGATACATCTGGACGCACACCACGCCCAGCACGGCGCCCGCGATCCCCGGCACCAGCAGTGCCGGGGCCGCGAGCACACCGAACACGGTCATCAGGTAGGTGAGCTGGTTGGGCGTGACCCTGGTGTTGACCAGGTAACGGTCGACCCGCAGGGACACCTCACGCATGTAGAGGCGTCCCATCCAGTGCTCACCGCTGCGCCGGTCCTTCACCCCCGGGGGGTGAACGACGGGGCGGAGTTCAGCTACCGATGGCCTTGACATAGTCGGTGTAGGTGTCCTTGATCTGTTCGGGGTTCAGGTCGAGGTGTTCGAGGATGGTGTAGCGGCCGGGGCGGGTCTCCGGGGCGAACTCGACGGCCTTGACGAACTCGTCCGTCGTGAAGCCGATCTCGTCCGGCAGTACGGGCAGGCCGTGCCGGCGCAGCACCTCGGCCATGTGCGCGGACTCCTCGTGCGCACCGCGCAACCACATCGCGAAGGCCGCGGCGAGACCGCACTGCTCGCCGTGGGACGCGGCACGCTTGGGGAACAGCAGGTCGAAGGCGTGGTTGATCTCGTGGCACGACCCCGAGGCCGGCCGCGAGTCGCCCGAGATCGACATCGCGACACCGGTGAGGACGAGCGCCTCGGCGAGTACCTGGAGGAAGCCGTTGTCGCCGACTCCCGCCGGGTGCCGGAGCACGGCCTCGCCCGCTTGGCGGGCCATGGCGGCGGCGAGTCCGTCGATCTTCTCGCCCTTGACGCGGTTGGCCAGTTCCCAGTCGGCGACGGAGTTGATGTTGGAGATCGCGTCGCCGATGCCCGCGCGTACGAAACGCACCGGGGCCTCGCGGATGACGTCCAGGTCGATGACGACCGCGATCGGGTTCGGCACACCGTAGGAGCCGCGGCCCGCGTCGTTGTCGAGGGTGGCGACCGGCGAGCACAGGCCGTCGTGCGCGAGGTTCGTCGGCACGGCGACCAGGGGCAGGCCGACGCGCGCCGCGGCGAACTTGGCACAGTCGATGATCTTGCCGCCGCCGAGGCCGACGACCGCGTCGAAGTGACCGGCCTTTATGTCGCCGGCCAGCCGGACCGCGTCGTCGAGGGTGCCGCCGCCGACCTCGTACCAGGTGGCGCCGGGCATGCTCGGCGAGATGCGCTCGCGCAGCCTGGCCCCGGAGCCGCCGCTGACGGCGACGGCGAGGCGGCCGGAGTGCGAGATGCGCTCGTCGGCGAGGACGCCCGCCAGATCGTCGAGGGCACCCGGGCGGATGTCGACGACGAGCGGCGAGGGGATGAGCCGGGTCAGTACTGGCACGCGATCTCCCGTCCGCGGGCGAGGTCGTCGTGGTTGTCGATCTCCACCCACTTGACGTCGCCGATCGGCGCCACGTCGATGCGGAAGCCGCGGTTGACCAGCTCCTGGTAGCCGTGCTCGTAGAACTGCTGCGGGTCGGTCTCCCACACGGCCTTGAGGGCGTCGGCCAGCTCAGGGGCGGCGTCGCCCTCGATGAGCGTGACGCCGATGTACTCGCCGGTGGCCTCGGCGGGGTCCATCAGCTTGGTGATCTTCGTCATGCCCTTGGCGGGGTCGACGACGACCTTCATCTCCTCGTCCGCGAGGTCCTTGACCGTGTCGAGGGCGAGGATGATCTTCTTGCCGTCGCCGCGGGCGGCGAGCAGCGTCTTCTCGACCGAGACCGGGTGGACGGTGTCGCCGTTGGCGAGGATCACGCCGTCCTTGAGGGCGTCACGCCCGCACCACAGGGAGTAGGCGTTGTTCCACTCCTCGGCCTTGTCGTTGTCGATGAGGGTGAGCTTGAGGCCGTACTTCTTCTCCAGGGCCTCCTTGCGCGCGTACACGGCCTCCTTGCGGTAGCCGACGATGATCGCGACCTCGGTGAGACCGATCTCGGCGAAGTTGCCGAGGGTCAGGTCGAGGACCGTGGGTTCGCCTTCTATGCCCGCGGGGCCCACCGGCACCAGTGCCTTGGGGAGGGTGTCGGTGTAGGGACGCAGACGCCGTCCGGCGCCGGCCGCGAGCACGAGGCCGATCATGCGGGTTCTCCTTCATCGTGTACGGCGGGTGCGCCACCCTGGTGGGCGGCGACCCAGAAGCGGATGCTCTCGACGAGCACCACCAGGGCCACGGCCACGGCCAGTGCCGTGAGCGCGACCTTGAACTGCGAGGCGGTGAGCAGCGCGGCGAGGACAGTGACGAGCAGCGTCCGTCCTTCGTGCCCTCCGATGGAGCGCACCAGCCAGATCGGGGGCGCTCCGGCGTCGCCGCGGATGCGGTAGACGGTGTCGTAGTGATGGTAGGCGACCGCGGCCACCAGCCCGAAAGCCGCGGGAAGGGCTCCGTTCACGTCCGCCTTGGCCGCCAGGACCAGGACGGTGCCGTACTCGGCGGCGCGGAAGATCGGGGGGACCAGCCAGTCGAGGGGGCCCTTGAGGGGGCGGGCGACGGCGAGGCCGGAGGTCAGGGCGTAGCCGAGGGCCGCGACGACCGGCCAGGGGCCGCCGAAGTCCGTCAGCGCCGCGGTGAGGACGAGGGCCAGACCGCCGAGCAGGGCGATGACGGGGGCGGTGAAGCCCGGCAGCCCGCGGGCGGGCTTCTTCAGCGCCTCCGCGAACCCCTGGGCGAGCGGGCCGCTGTCGGCGAGGTCGGCCAGGGCGGTGGCCGCCCGGTCGGTCCGCCTGGCCTTGCGGGTCAGGGAGCGCAGCACCCGCCCCGCAGTGGTGTACGTCGCGGCGAAGGCGCAGCCGATGAGCAGCGCGTAGAAGGTGATGCGGGGGGTGGTGACCGCCGTGAGCACGGCGATCATCGCCCAGCGCTCGCCGATGGGCAGGACGATTATCCGCCGCACCCAGACCGTCCAGCCGACGCTGTCGAGCTTGTCGGAGAGGGCGGCGGTGGGACTCGTGTTGGCGGTGGCGTCGTGGTTGGCCTCGTTGAAGGAGAAGTCCACGACGTGCCGGCAGGTCTGCAGGACCATGGCGCCGAGGGCGAGGGCCCACACGTCGTCCCCGCCGCGGGCCGCTCCGAGGGCGAGGCCCGCGTAGTAGGCGTACTCCTTGGCCCGGTCGAAGGTGGCGTCCAGCCAGGCGCCGAGTGTGGAGTACTGCAGGGAGTAGCGGGCGAGCTGGCCGTCGGTGCAGTCCAGCACGAAGGACGCGATCAGCAGGACACCGGCCGCGACGAAGCCGCCGCGGGTGCCGGTGGCCGCGCAGGCCGCCGCTATGAGGGCGGTGATCAGCGAGGCGGTGGTGACCTGGTTCGGGGTCAGACCGCGGCGGGCGCACCAGCGGGCGATGTAGCGGGAGTAGGGGCTGATGCAGTAGGTGGTGAAGAAGCCGTCGCGGGCCTTCACGGCCGACTTCAGACGGACGGCCTCGTCGTCGACGTCCGCCACCGCCTGCCGTGCCTCGTTGCGGGCCTGCGGGTCGGCGGGGACGGCGGCGACCAGACTGCCCAGCTCGGGGCGGTGCACGCCGGTGGCGTCGGCGTCGAGGGCGGTGAGGATGCGGTCGGCGAGGCTGTCGACCAGGGTGGTGCCGCCTGCGGAGTTCTCGCGGGCCATCGCCCGGGTCAGGGCCTGGCGCCCGGCAGGCTGGGCCGTGACGGCTCCGGGGATCCCGGCGAGCGGGAAGCGGGGGTCGGTGAGGCCGAGGCGCAGCGCGTGCACGTGCCCCACGAAGCGGGCGTCGACCAGGGCGACCCTCTCATCGCCCGGCACCTCGGCCAGGAGGGTCTCGGCCTCGGCGGCGTCGGCCGCGACCCGGAGGTCGAACCCGAGGGACCGCAGGTCGGCCTCGATCGACGATCCGGGGACCGGCTGGCCGGTGAGGATGGCGGTCGACAACCGAATTCACTCCCTGGGTACCGACGTGTCCGCGCCGGTGATGTGCATGGTGGGGGCGCCTTCTCCGGTGGCTCCCGGGCGGCATGTCGGCAGAGGCTATCGGATGCATGGAAGGCCACGTTCACCGCCCGTTCGGCGGCTGGATCGACGTGGTTCGCACGAGCCCTTGCCTCGATCATCATCGTGGATCCGGGGGCCGCCCCACAAACCGTGCCCCTCCTATGCGGACATCGGGGACATTGCGCAGGCGGTCACCGCGTCCGCATAGGGTGGGCGACCATGACGTGGCTGATCACCGGCGGTGCCGGCTATATCGGAGCACATGTGGCCAGGGCCATGACCGAGGCCGGGGAACGCGTCCTCGCCCTGGACGACCTGTCGGCCGGGGTACCCGCGCGGCTCCCGGAACAGGTCCCGCTCGTGCGAGGATCCTCGCTGGACGGGGAGCTGCTGAAGCGTGTCTTCGCCGAGCACGGCGTGACGGGTGTGGTGCACCTCGCGGCGCGCAAGCAGGTCGCCGAGTCCGTCGCGCAGCCCACCCGCTACTACCGGGAGAACGTCGGCGGTCTGGTGACCCTGCTGGACGCGGTCGCCGCGGCCGGGATCGAGCGCTTCGTGTTCTCCTCGTCGGCGGCCGTGTACGGCGACCCGGGTGTGGACCTCATCACGGAGGACACCCCCTGCGCGCCGGTGAACCCCTACGGCGAGACCAAGCTCGCCGGGGAGTGGCTGGTGCGGGCGGCGGGAAAGGCGCACGGGATCTCCACCGTATGTCTGCGCTATTTCAACGTGGCGGGCGCCGCCGCGCCGGAGCTCGCGGACACCGGTGTGTTCAACATCGTCCCGATGGTCTTCGACCGGCTGACGCGCGACGAGGCGCCCCGGATCTTCGGCGACGACTACCCGACCCCGGACGGCACCTGCGTCCGTGACTACATTCACGTCGCCGACCTGGCCGAGGCCCATCTGGCGGCGGCCCGGCGACTGGCCGACGGCGGCATCACGGGCGACCTGACGGTCAACATCGGCCGCGGCGAGGGCGTCTCGGTCCGCGAGCTCATCACGGTCATCGGCGAGGTGACGGGCGACCGGCGACCCCCGCTCGTCGAGGAACGCCGCCCCGGCGACGCCCCGCGGGCGGTGGCGTCGGCCGCCCGGGCGGCCGAGGAGCTCGGCTGGACGGCCCGGCGCGGGGTACGCGAGATGACCGAGTCGGCCTGGCGCGGCTGGCTGCTGCACCACGGCTCCTGATCCTCCGACCCGCCCTGACCTGCGCATCGTTTCCGCAGGTCAGGGCACATGACAACGGTGTTCAGTGCCGCGTTGCACATACCCCCTCCCCGTAGTTCACTGGGGTGCCCGGGCACGATCAGGCGGACACAGGAGGCGGACTTCTCATGGGGGCTGGGCACGATCACGGGCACGCGCACGGCGCGGCCGGCGGGACGGCGACCTCGGCGTACCGCGGCAGGCTGCGGGCAGCCCTGGCGATCACGCTCGGCATCGTGGTCGTGCAGATCGTCGGTGGCACCCTCGCCGACTCGCTCGCGCTCGTCGCGGACTCGGCGCACATGGCGACGGACGCCCTGGGCCTCGGCATGGCGCTGCTCGCGATCCACTTCGCGAGCCGTCCGCCCAGCGAGCAGGCCACCTTCGGCTATGCCCGGGCCGAGATCCTCGCCGCCCTGGCCAACTGCCTCCTGCTGCTCGGGGCCGGCGGGTACGTCGTCTACGAGGCGGTCCAGCGCTTCATCACGCCCGCGCAGACCGAGGGCCGGCTGGCCCTGCTGTTCGGTGTGATCGGCCTGGTCGCGAATCTGGTGTCGCTGTCGCTGCTGATGCACGGGCAGAAAGAGAGCCTGAACGTGCGCGGCGCGTTCCTGGAGGTCGCGGCGGACGCGCTCGGGTCGGTCACGGTGATCGTCTCGTCCGTGGTGATCATGCTCACGGGCTGGCAGGCCGCCGACCCGATCGCCTCGCTCGTGATCGCGCTGATGATCGCGCCCCGGACGTGGAAGCTGCTGCGCGAGACGCTGTCGGTGCTGCTGGAGGCCGCCCCCAAGGGCGTCGACATGGCTCAGGTGCGGTCGCACATCCTCGCGACGGACGGCGTGGAGGACGTCCACGACCTGCACGCCTGGACGATCACCTCCGGTATGCCCGTGCTGTCGGCGCACGTGGTGGTCAGCTCGGAGGCCCTGAACGCGATAGGCCACGAGAAGATGCTCCACGAACTCCAGGGCTGCCTCGGCGACCACTTCGACGTGGAGCACTGCACCTTCCAGCTGGAACCGGTCGGGCACGCGGAGCACGAGGCGCGGCTCTGCCACTGACGTGGGTGGCTTCCGGGAGGCTGAGACACGTGGGGCGCACCCCAATGAGAGTGCGCCGGGGAACGCAACCCTCCGCCGTACGCCCGCGTCCTGAGCCCCACAGCTCCGGTGGGGACGATTTTCCGCCTGCCTGGCCGGGCACGATCATCTACCGGGTCCCTTTTCCGGTGTCGGACCGGTGCCGGCCGCGGTCCGCGTCACCGCGCGGGACATGCGGGCGTGCCGCGAAGTGCCGGGAGTGCCGGATTCGTACGGCAGACTTGGGGCGCGAAGACCGATGTGAAGGATGGGTATGCCGATCACACCTGCCACCGCGACGCACAACCCGTCGAACGGCACCGCAGACGCGATTTTGCTGGAACTGGTCGACGAGGACGGCGTGACGATCGGCACCGCGGAGAAGCTCGCCGCCCACCAGCCGCCCGGGCAGCTGCACCGCGCGTTCTCCGTGTTCCTCTTCGACGAGTACGGCCGGCTGCTGCTCCAGCAGCGGGCGCTGGGCAAGTACCACTCCCCCGGTGTGTGGTCCAACACGTGCTGCGGTCACCCCTACCCCGGCGAGGCGCCCTTCGCCGCGGCGGCGCGGCGCACGTTCGAGGAGCTCGGCGCCTCCCCGTCCCTGCTGGCCGAGGCGGGCACGGTCCGCTACAACCACCCGGACCCGGAGTCCGGTCTGGTGGAGCAGGAGTACAACCACCTCTTCGTCGGCATGGTGCAGGCCGTGGTGCGGCCCGATCCGGAGGAGGTGGCGTCGACGGTGTTCGTGACCCCGCCGGAGCTTGCCGAGCGGCATGCCAAGGACACCTTCTCGGCCTGGTTCATGACCGTCCTGGACGCGGCCCGGCCGGCGATCAGGGAGCTGACGGGGCCGTCCGCCGGCTGGTGATGCCGGCGCCGGCGGGACGGGGCGTCAGGCGAAGCCCGCGGGCTTGAGCGGCAGGGCGGCCCAAATCACCTTGCCGCCGCTCGCGGTGTACTCCACCTCGCACAGACCGCCCGCCTCCCGGGTGACCTCGCGCACCAGGAGCAGTCCGCGCCCGCCGGTGCGGCCGTGGTCGGTCTCCAGGGCGGTGGGCCGGTACGGATGGTTGTCCTCCACGGACACCCGGAGCCACTCGGCACCGACAGCCAGCTCGACGACCACCGTCGGCGACAGCACGGCCGCGTGCTTCACGGCGTTGGTGACCAGCTCCGAGACGATCAGCAGCAGTCCCTGGGCCAGGTCGTCCGAGACCGGCACCCCCTGGCGCAGCAGCAGATCCCGTACGGCGTGCCGCGCCTGGGGGACCGAGGCCTCGACCGCCGGTGCGGTGAACCTCCAGACCCCTTCGTAGGGCAGCGGATCCGCGGGCCCGGGTCCGAGGGGCGCCGCGCCGCCCTCTGGGCGCGGACCGAACCCACGCCCGTCGTCGTCCATCGTCCGGTCGCCACCCTCGCGCTCGATTGTCGCCACACCTCGAGTGTTGGTAACGATGCACCTCGCACCCCGGGACTGAACAGAAGTCAGCAACTATCGAGCGCTTCTGATCGTTGGCGTATGACACGGTCAGTTGTGGGACTGGTCCTGTCCTTGTTGTGCCGTCTCGGCGAACTATTCGGGTTGTACGGGTTTGGCATGCGGATAGCATCCGGCGCATGGAGCCGCAGCTGGAACACCGCGTGACCGACTCGGTCGCGACGGTCGTCATACGTCATCCCGAGAAGCGCAACGCCATGACGGCAGCGATGTGGCGCTCCCTCCCCCCACTGCTGGAGGAACTCGCGGGGGACCCGGAGGTACGGGCGCTGGTGCTGACCGGTGAGGGCCGGACGTTCTGTGCGGGGGCCGACATCTCGACGCTGCGGGGCTCGCCCGAGGAGGCGCAGGGGCTGGCCGTGCGGGCCGAGGAGGCGCTGGCCGCGTTCCCGAAGCCGACGCTGGCCGCGATCCGCGGGCACTGTGTGGGCGGCGGGTCGCAGTTGGCGGCGGCCTGTGATCTGCGGTTCGCCGAGGAGGGGGCGCTGTTCGGTGTGACGCCCGCGAAGCTCGGCATCGTGTACCCCGCGTCCTCGACCCGGCGGCTGGTGTCCCTGGTGGGGCCGGCCACCGCCAAGTACCTGCTGTTCTCCGGGGAGTTGATCGACGCGCAGCGGGCGCTGCGCACCGGGCTGGTGGACGAGGTGCTGCCGGAGGGCGAACTCGGCAAGCGCGTCGCGGAGTTCACCCGGGCACTGGTGTCGCGTTCGCAGCTGACGCAGGCGGCGGCCAAGGAGTTCGCGGACGGGCGCACGGACCGGGACGCGTACTGGGCCGGGCAGGCGCGCGGGAGCGGCGACACCGCGGAGGGTGTCGCCGCGTTCCTGGAGCGCCGGCAGCCGCGGTTCGGCTGGAGCGTGCCTACGTCAGGATGACGCCGGAGTGCTCGCGGAGCAGTTCGACGAGGTGCGCGGGGGCCTTCTCGGGTGATCCTGCGTCGTAGGGCGGCTGCGGGTCGTACTCGGTGGCGAGCTGGACGAGCCGCGCGTGGTCGTCGCCCGCGATCCGGCCGAGCAGGGTGAGTCCCATGTCGATGCCGGAGGAGACGCCGGCCGCGGTGACGTACTTGCCGTCGGTGACGACCCGCTCCCCCGTCGGCTCGACGCCGTGGCGCCTGAGCTCCTCCAGGGCCAGCCAGTGGGAGGTCGCGCGGCGGCCCCGCAGGAGTCCGGCGGCGGCGAGCAGCAGGGAGCCGGTGCACACGGACGTGGTCCAGGTGCTGGTGGCGTCGGCGGTGCGCAGCCAGGTGAGCAGGGGCCCGTCCGTCGCCAGCGGGAGGGGGCCGGGGCCGCCGGGGACCACGATGATGTCGGGGTGCGGCACGTCGGCCAGGGCCCGGTCGGCGATGAGCGCGAGGTTCCCCGAGTCGTTGCGCACGGGGCCGGCCTCCTCGGCGACGAAGACGGTCTCCGCGTCCGGGAGCCGGCCGAGGGTCTCGTAGGGGCCGATGGCGTCGAGGGCGGTGAAGCGGTCGTAGAGGACGATGGCGATCTGCATGGGGACCTTTCGTCGGCTGGTGTGGATGGCTGCCGGTGGCTGTCGATGGCTGTCCATCGCTGTCGATGGGTTCAGGGTGTGGTCGCGGGGCGGAAGCGGCGGCGGTACTCGGCCGGGGGCGTTCCGAGGGTCCGGACGAAGGCCCGGCGCATGGCCTCGGGGGTGCCGTAGCCGCTGGCGCGGGCGATCTCCTCGACGCCGTCGGCGGTGTCCTCCAGCAGGCGCCGGGCGTGTTCGAGGCGGACGCGGTCGACGTAGCGGCCCGGTGTCATGCCGGTCTCGGCGCGGAAGGCGCGGGCGAAGTGGCGGGGTGAGAGACGGGCGCGGTGGGCGAGGGCGTCGACGCTGAGGTCCGCGCCGGGGTGGTCGGTGATCCACCGCTGGACGTCCCGCAGGGGCTCCCGCTGTGCGGTCTGGGCCGCGAGCTGGGCACTGAACTGGGCCTGGTTGCCCGGGCGGCGCAGGAACACCACCAGGTGCCGGGCGATCGTCAGGGCGGCGTCGCGGCCCAGGTCCTCCTCGACCAGGGCGAGGGCCAGGTCGATGCCGGCGGTGACCCCGGCCGAGGTGGAGATGTACCCGTCGCGTACGTAGACGGGGTCGGGGTCGATCTCGACGGCCGGGTACTCGCGGGCCAGCCGGTCGCAGTAGGCCCAGTGGGTGGTCGCGCGGCGGCCGTCCAGCAGGCCCGCCCCGGCGAGCACGGCGGCGCCGGTGCACACGGAGACCAGACGGGCGGCGCGCGGCCCGCGCTCGCGCACCCAGTCGACCAGGCGCGGGTCGGGCCGCAGGCTGCCCGGCCCGCCGGGGACGAGAAGGGTGTCCGGGTCTCCCGCGCCGGCCAGGGACTCGTCGGGTACGAGGGTCAGGCCGCTGGTGGTCCGCACGGGCGCGCCGTCCAGGGAGGCGGTACGGATCCGGTACGTGCCCGGGGAGATCAGCTCCGCGCCGGCGAAGACCTCCAAGGGGCCGGTGACGTCGAGACTCTGCAGGTCGTCGAAGAGGACGGCGAGAACCGTGCGAGGGGCCATGCCGTCGATTCTTCGCGGGGCCCGGTCATGGCCGCAAGGACGACTACCCCACCTTTTCTGCCATGCGGCACAAGGCCTGGAGGACATACCAAGCGGTTGGTAACCTGCCGGGCATGACGACTGCCGCCCTGGAGCCGCGCGCCGGCCGACGCTGCCACAACATGCTCAACTCACTGCACTCGACGCACTACTTCTCCCCCGATCTCGGGCGGGAGCTGGGCGCCCTCGGGGTCACCCATCCGCGTGCCGTGAACTTCGCCGTGCGGGCCGCCGCCTTCGGTCCGGTCGGCGCCGGCCCGGTGGCGGCGGCCTTCTACAACTACAGGTACGAGCTGGTGGCCCGGCACGTGCCGGCGGTGTGGGAGACCGCGGCGCCCGCGCAGGTCCTCGCGGCACGCGCGCGTGCGGTCGACGCGACCCTGCGCCGTCTGCTCGGCGAGGAGGCCCTGGCGTCGGCGGAGATGGCCGAGGCCGCGCGGCTCGCGCTGCGCGCCACCGAGGCCTGCTCGCGCGCGGCACGGCCGCTGTACGCCGCCCACGCCGACCTGCCCGTGCCCGAGAATCCGCACCTCGCCTACTGGCACGCGGCGACCCTGCTGCGCGAGCACCGGGGTGACGGGCACCTGGCCGCCCTGATGTCCGCGGGTCTCGACGGCCTGGAGGCGATGGTGACCCACACGGCGACGGGCAAGGGCATGACCCCGAAGTGGGTGTGCGGCACCCGGGGCTGGAGCCGGGAGGACTGGGACGCGGCGACGGAACGGCTGCGGGACCGCGGACTGCTGGACGCCTCCGGCGACCTCACCGAGCGGGGCGTCACCCTGCGCCGGGAGATCGAGGAGGAGACGGACCGCCTGGACCGTGCCCCGTACGAGCACCTGGGTCCGGAGGGTGTGGCACGGCTGACCGAACTGGGCGGGGTGTTCGCACACGCGGCGCTGGTGGCGGGAGCGTACCCGGCCGATCTGATCGGCAAGGGTGACGCATAGTGACGCGTTCCTGAGGTACCCGCTCTCCACCGGCCGTCAGGGCCGGGAGTGGAGAAAGGGGAATTTCGTGTTCCGTGCTATCGCAGACGTGCTGCGCCAGATCGGCGGGGCCATCGCCACCGTCGTGACGCTTCCCTTCCGGGCCCTGGCCCGGCTGTTCGGCGGGGCCTCGTCCTCCACCCGCCGGGCCTGATCCGGACCGCGACCTGCCGGGTACCGCCCTGATCCCCGGGTGTCGGCGCCACCTGCCACAATTGCCGCGCAACCTCAGTGGAGAAGGCGGTACGGGATCGTGACGACACCCGGGTCCATCGGGTCCATCAACGCAGTGTCCATCGAAGGCAGGATCGCCGAGGAGCTCGGCGTACGGGAGCGGCAGGTCAGGGCCGCCGTGGAACTGCTCGACGGCGGTTCTACGGTGCCCTTCATCGCCCGCTACCGCAAGGAAGCGACGGAGATGCTCGACGACGCGCAGCTGCGCACCGTCGAGGAGCGGCTGCGCTACCTGCGGGAACTGGAGGAGCGGCGGGCGGCGATCCTTGAGTCGGTGCGCGAGCAGGGCAAGCTCACCGAGGAGCTGGAGGCGAGCATCCGGGGCGCCGAGACGAAGGCGCGCCTGGAGGACATCTACCTCCCGTACAAGCCCAAGCGGCGCACCAAGGCGCAGATCGCCCGTGAGGCCGGACTCGAGCCGCTGGCGGAGGGGCTGCTCGGCGATCCGTCGGTCGAGCCCCTCGCCGCGGCCGCCGCGTTCGTCGACGCCGACAAGGGCGTCGCCGACCCGCAGGCCGCCCTGGACGGTGCCCGGGCTATCCTCACCGAGCGGTTCTCGGAGGACGCCGACCTGATCGGCGAGCTGCGCGAGCGCATGTGGGTGCGCGGGCGGCTGGCCGCCAAGGTGCGGGACGGGAAGGAGGAGGCGGGGGCGAAGTTCTCCGACTACTTCGACTTCGCCGAACCGTTCACCGACCTGCCCTCGCACCGCATCCTCGCGATGCTGCGCGGCGAGAAGGAGGAGGTCCTCGACCTCGTCCTGGAGCCCGAGGAGCAGACGGACGGCCCCTCCTCGTACGAGGGGATCGTCGCCCACAAGTTCGGCATCGCCGACCGGGGCCGCCCCGGTGACAAGTGGCTGAAGGACACGGTCCGCTGGGCGTGGCGCACCCGCATCCTCGTCCACCTCGGCATCGACCTGAGGCTGCGGCTGCGCACGGCCGCCGAGGACGAGGCGGTGCGGGTCTTCGCCGCGAACCTGCGCGACCTGCTGCTGGCCGCCCCTGCGGGCACGCGCGCGACGCTCGGCCTGGACCCCGGCTTCCGTACGGGTGTGAAGGTCGCCGTGGTCGACGCGACCGGCAAGGTCGTCGCCACCGACGTGATCCACCCGCACGTGCCGGCCAACCGGTGGGACGAGGCCATCGCCAAGCTGGCCCGGCTCGCGAAGGAGCACGCGGTCGAGCTGGTCGCCATCGGCAACGGCACGGCGTCCCGCGAGACCGACAAGCTCGCCGGTGAACTGATCACCAAGCACCCCGAGTTGAAGCTCACGAAGGTGATGGTGTCCGAGGCCGGGGCGTCCGTGTACTCGGCGTCCGCGTTCGCCTCCCAGGAGCTGCCCGACATGGACGTGTCGCTGCGCGGCGCCGTGTCGATCGCCCGCCGGCTCCAGGATCCGCTGGCCGAGCTGGTGAAGATCGACCCGAAGTCCATCGGCGTCGGCCAGTACCAGCACGACCTGTCCGAGGTGAAGCTGTCGCGCTCGCTGGACGCGGTGGTGGAGGACTGCGTGAACGGCGTCGGGGTGGACGTCAACACGGCGTCGGCCCCGCTGCTCGCCCGGGTCTCCGGCATCACCTCCGGGCTCGCCGAGAACATCGTGGCGCACCGGGACCAGAACGGGCCGTTCAAGGCCCGCGGCGAGCTGAAGAAGGTGGCGCGGCTCGGCCCGAAGGCGTACGAGCAGTGCGCGGGCTTCCTGCGGATCCGCGGCGGCGACGACCCGCTGGACGCGTCCAGCGTGCACCCCGAGGCGTACCCGGTGGTCCGGCGCATGGTGAAGACCACCGGGCAGGAGGTCGCCTCGCTCGTCGGCAACACCGGGGTGCTGCGCTCGCTGAGGCCGCAGGACTTCGTGGACGAGACGTTCGGTCTGCCCACCGTCACCGACATCCTGAAGGAGTTGGAGAAGCCCGGCCGAGACCCGCGGCCGGCCTTCAAGACGGCCGCCTTCAAGGAGGGTGTGGAGAAGATCTCCGACCTGACGTCCGGGATGGTCCTGGAGGGCGTCGTGACGAACGTCGCGGCGTTCGGGGCGTTCATCGACATCGGCGTCCACCAGGACGGTCTGGTGCACGTCTCGGCGATGTCCAAGACGTTCGTGAAGGACCCGCGGGACGTGGTGAAGCCCGGCGACATCGTCAAGGTGAAGGTGCTCGACGTCGACATCCCCCGCAAGCGGATCTCGCTGACGCTGCGCCTGGAGGACGAGGCGGCGGCCTCGCAGGGCCAGGGCGGCGGCTCCGGTGAGCGTCGGCAGCGGGGTGGGCGTCCGCCGCAGCAGCGGCAGGGCGGGCGTAGCGGTGGCGGCGGCCGTGGTGGCGGTTCGCGTCAGGCGCCTGCGCCGGCCAACAGCGCGATGGCCGATGCGCTGCGCCGCGCGGGGCTGGCGGACCCCAAGGGCGGCAAGCGCTGACGGCTCCGCCGTGGGTGCAATGGGGAGCTGCGGGGCCGTTGTGGCTGGTCGCGCTCGCGCGGCGGAGCCGCAGATCGAAACGGTCCCGCGCCCCTGAAAAGCGGGGCTTCGCCCCTCTTTCACACCTAGGGTGAAGGTATGTCTGCCATCACCTGGGAAGTGTTCGCCAGCCGGGGGTTCGAGACCGCCTGGCCCGACCAAGGGGAAGGCGTGTTGCGGGCGCGCGGGCGGGCCGTCGGTATCGAACCCGAGCCGTACTGGGTCTCGTACGCGCTGGAAACCGGCGACGGCTTCGTGACCCGGCGGCTGACCGTCACCGCGGAGACCGGGGACGGACCCCGCGAGCTCGACCTGCGGCACGACGGTCACGGCCGGTGGACCGCGAACGGCGAGCCGCTGCCGGACGTCGGCGGAGCCCTCGACTGCGATCTCGGGCTGTGCCCGCTCACCAACACCATGCCGGTGCTGCGGCACGGGCTCCACCGGGAGCCCGGCGAGCGGGAGTTCCTCATGGCCTGGGTGTCGGTGCCGGACCTGGCCGTGCGGCCGTCGCGGCAGACCTACACGCATCTGCGGCCGGGGCACGTCCGCTTCTCCTCGGGCGACTTCCGCACCGATCTGGAGTTCGACGAGGAGGGGTTCGTCGTCGATTACCCGCAGCTGGCCACGCGCCTGACGGCCCGTTAGCGTTCCGTCACCTTGCCGTCCGCCACCTCCAGGCGGCGGGTGACGTGCACCGCGTCCAGCATGCGGCGGTCGTGGGTGACCAGCAACAGCGTGCCCTCGTAGGCGTCGAGGGCGGCCTCCAGCTGCTCGATGGCGGGCAGGTCGAGGTGGTTGGTCGGCTCGTCGAGGACCAGGAGGTTGACGCCCCGGCCCTGGAGCAGTGCCAGGGCCGCGCGGGTGCGCTCGCCCGGGGAAAGGCTTGCCGCGGGGCGCAGGACGTGGTCCGTCTTGAGGCCGAACTTGGCCAGGAGAGTGCGGATCTCGACCGGTTCGGTGTCCGGGACCGCCGCACGGAAGGCATCGAGCAGGGACTCCTCGCCGTGGAACAGCTTGCGGGCCTGGTCCACCTCGCCGAGCAGGACGCCCGAGCCGAGTGCCGCGTGCCCGGCGTCCAGCGGGACGCGGCCGAGGAGGGCGGCGAGCAGCGTGGACTTGCCCGCGCCGTTCGCGCCGGTGACCGCCACCCGGTCCGCCCAGTCGATCTGCAGGGAGACGGGGCCGAGGACGAAACCGCCGCGGCGCACCTCGGCGTCCCGCAGGGTCGCGACGACGGCTCCCGAGCGCGGGGCCGACGCGATCTCCATGCGCAGCTCCCACTCCTTGCGGGGCTCCTCGACGACGTCGAGGCGCTCGATCATGCGCTGGGTCTGGCGGGCCTTCGCGGCCTGCTTCTCGCTGGCCTCGCTGCGGAACTTGCGGCCGATCTTGTCGTTGTCGTTGCCCGCCTTGCGGCGCGCGTTCTTCACGCCCTTGTCCATCCAGGAGCGCTGCGTCTGCGCGCGGTCCTGGAGGGCCGCCTTCTTGTCGGCGTACTCCTCGAACTCGTCGCGGGCGTGCCGGCGGGCGACCTCCCGCTCCTCCAGATAGGCCTCGTAGCCACCGCCGAAGAGGTTGATCTGCCGCTGGGCCAGGTCGAGTTCGAGAACCTTGGTGACGGTGCGGGTGAGGAATTCACGGTCGTGGCTGACGACCACCGTGCCGGCGCGCAGGCCGCTCACGAAGCGTTCGAGGCGCTCCAGGCCGTCAAGGTCGAGGTCGTTGGTCGGCTCGTCGAGGAGGAAGACGTCGTAGCGGGACAGGAGCAGGGAGGCGAGACCGGCGCGGGCGGCCTGGCCGCCGGACAGGGACGTCATCGGCTGGTCCAGGCCGACGGCGAGACCGAGGCCGTCGGCGACCTCCTCGGCGCGTTCGTCGAGATCGGCGCCGCCGAGGCCGAGCCAACGCTCCAGGCTGGTGGCATAGGCGTCGTCGGCACCGGGTGCCCCGTCGACCAGGGCCTGGGTGGCCTCGTCCATGGTCCGCTGGGCCTCGGCGACGCCGGTGCGGCGGGCGAGGAACGCCCGGACGGTCTCACCGGGGCGGCGGTCCGGCTCCTGTCGGAGGTAGCCGACGGTGGCGGTCGGCGGGGACAGGCGCAGTTCGCCCTGCTCGGGCGCGGTGAGTCCGGCGAGCATTCTGAGCAGGGTGGACTTGCCCGCGCCGTTGGCCCCGACCAGGCCGATCACGTCGCCGGGCGCGACGACGAGGTCGAGTCCGGTGAACAGGGAGCGGTCGCCGTGGCCGGCGGCGAGGTTCTTGGCGACGAGGGTGGCAGTCATCAGAGCGCCGATCCTAACGGCCGGGCCGCTCAGTGGTTCACGGCCGTCACCAGGACGCTTCCGGAGGTGCGCGCCACGACGAACGCCCGGCCCCGGACGGCCTTGGCGTCGAGGGCGACACGGTGGCGGCCGGCTTCGAGGACGCCGTCGAAGATCTCGTGGGCGTGGGTGCGGGAGAACCGGTCGAGGCGGTACGCGGTGAGGGTGACGCGGCAGGTGGAGGTGACCTCGAGGTCCGCGCCGTCGTCGGTCGCGGTGAGGCCGGTGAGGCGGCGCCGGTCGGCGGGGCTGCGGTCCAGGGCGTGTTCGATCTGGGCGACGAGGAGCGGGACGATCGGGGCGAGGCCGTCGACATGGGCGACCGGGACCCCGGCGCGCTCGAAGGCCCGGCGGACGGCGGCACGTTCCCGCTCGCCCGCCACGTGGCCGAAGGCGACGGCGCCGTAGCCGCGGAGTTCTTCGGCGGGTACGCCGTCGGCGTCATGGGCGATGTCGGCGCCGACGCCGATGGTGCGCAGGGCCGCGGCGAGCTTGGCGAGGACGGCGACGCGGGCGCCGATCAGCAGGACGCGGCGCCGCGAGTCGGGCGCGGAGCCGTTCAGCAGGGCGCTCAGTGCCGTGCGGTACTCGGCGCCGCGGAAGCGGAACGGGCCGATGCCGTGGTAGCCGTTGAGCTCCAGGTCGGCCTGGTCGTCGGTCTGCCAGGCGAAGTCCCGCCAGATGACGTCCTCGCCGTCGCCCTGGATGACGGCGGTGACGGCCCCGCAGGCCAGGTCCTCGCACTCGGGGCAGCCGTAGACGACGTACCGGCCGCCCGGTAACGGGGCCGGGCTCTCCAGGAGCAGGCTGCGGACCTGCGCGGTGAAGATCGCGGGCGGGACGTCGGACGCGAGCGGGGAGACCGCGTCGAGGTCGGAGAGCTGGAACAGCAGCGGGCGTCCGTCGACGATGAAGTCCACGAAGTCGCGGTGGACCTGGTAACCGCCGTCGTTGAGAACTCCCCCGGCTCGCATCGCGGGAGCCAGGCCGAAGGTCGCGTACTCGGCACACATACGGTGAGTATCCCCACACTGCGCGTGATGTGAGCACGGCATGACACATTCCGCTACGGTCCGGGCATGGCGCGTGAGTCGAGTGGCGAGATCGTGGTGGTCGGCGGCGGGGTGGTCGGGCTGACGACCGCCCTGGTCCTCGCGGAGCGGGGGGCGTCGGTACGGGTGTGGACGCGGGACGCCGTCGAGGCGACCACCTCCGCCGTTGCGGGCGCGCTGTGGTGGCCGTACCGGATCGAACCGCTCGCGGCGGCGCGTGAGTGGGCGCTGCGGTCCCTGGAGGTGTACGAGGACCTGGCGGCCCGGGCCGAACCGGCCGGCGTACGCATGGTCGAAGGGGTACTGGGCGAGACCGGTCTCGACGAGGCCGACGGGTGGCTGGCGGGCCGGGTACCGGGACTGCGGGCGTCCACGACCGAGGAGTACGCGGGTACGGGCGTCCGGGCGCGGCTGCCGCTGATCGACATGCCGGCCCATCTGCCGTGGCTGCGGGAGCGGTTCGTCGCCGGGGGCGGCGTGGTCGAGACACGTACGGTGTCCTCCTTCGCGGAGGTGGACGCGCCGGTCGTGGTCAACTGCGCGGGGCTCGCCGCGCGGGAACTGGTGCCCGACCCCTCGGTACGGCCCGTGCGCGGCCAGTTGGTCGTCGTGGAGAACCCCGGGATCGACACCTGGCTGGTCACCACCGACGCGGCCGGGGAGCACGCGTACCTGTTCCCGCAGCCGGGCGGACTCGTCCTCGGCGGTACGTCCGAGGAGGACTCGTGGTCGCTGGAGCCCGACCCCGCGACGGCCGAGGCGATCGTCCGCCGCTGTGCGGCACTCCGGCCGGAGATCGCCGGGGCCCGGGTGCTGGGGCACCGGGTGGGGCTGCGGCCCACCCGGCCGGCGGTCCGCCTGGAGCACGACGCCCTGCCTGACGGACGGCTGCTGGTCCACAACTACGGCCACGGCGGCGCGGGCGTGACGGTGGCCTGGGGGTGCGCGGAGGAAGCCGCCCGGCTGGTCTCGGGCTGAGGCGGGCGGCGCCCCGCCAGGGGCGCGGGGCTGTGACATGTGCGGCTCCGCCGCGTGGGCGCGACCGGCCCCGTACGTCCGCAATCGCCGCACCACCCTGACCACCCGGGGCTCACCCCGGGGCGCGAGTCGGCCGGCGAGACGCGCGGGCGGCCCGGGTTCGTGGAACCCGGGCCGCCCGCTGCGTGGGATCAGTGCTTGCCGATCGGGTCTCCCTCCACGTCCGGGCCGCGGCCCGGACCGACGCGGAGTTCGAACTCGCCGTCGTACTTCTTGTGGCCTTCCATCACGGCCATCTCGACCGCCTCGGAGCCCATCTGCTCGCGCACGATCACCGGGTCACGGCGCAGGTCGCGCATGAGGGCGACACACATGAAGGTCATCACGACGACGAACGGCGCTGCCGCGAGGATCGTGAGGTTCTGCAGACCCGTCAGGGCGTCGCCCTGGCCGCTGCCGACCAGGAGCATGATCGCGGCCACCGCACCGGTGACCACACCCCAGAACACCACCACGAACCGGCCCGGTTCGAGCGCGCCCTTCTGCGACAGGGTGCCCATGACGATCGAGGCCGCGTCGGCGCCCGAGACGAAGAAGATGCCGACGAGGATCATCACGAGCAGGCTCGTGACGGTGGCGATGGGGAACTGCTGGAGCACGTCGAAGAGCTGGCCCTCGGGGGTCGCCTCCTTGCCGAGCTTCCCTTCCTCCTGCATCCTCATGGCCGAGCCGCCGAAGATCGCGAACCAGATCAGGCTGACCGTGCTGGGGACGAGGATGACACCGCCGACGAACTGGCGGATCGTGCGGCCCCGGCTGATGCGGGCGATGAACATGCCGACGAACGGCGTCCAGGAGATCCACCACGCCCAGTAGAAGACCGTCCAGCTGCCCAGCCAGTCGGCCACGCCCTCGCCGCCGCTCGCCTCGGTCCGGCCGGCCAGCTGGGGCAGGTCACCGAGGTAGGCGAAGACGGAGGTGGGCAGCAGGTCCAGGACGATGATGGTCGGGCCCGCCACGAAGACGAACAGGGCGAGGATCAGCGCCAGCACCATGTTGGTGTTGGACAGCCACTGAATGCCCTTCTCCACACCGGAGATCGCGGAGGCGACGAAGGCCAGGGTCAGCACCGCGATGATCGTGACGAGCAGCCCGGTGCTCACCTTGTCCATCCACTTCAGCTCCTGGACACCGGAGCCGATCTGGAGCGCGCCGAGCCCCAGGGAGGCGGCGGAGCCGAAGACGGTCGCGATGATCGCGAGGACGTCGATGGCCCGGCCCATGCCTCCGTTGGCGTTCTTCTTGCCGATGAGCGGGGTGAAGACGGCGCTGATGGTCTGCCGGCGCCGCCTGCGGAAGGTGCTGTAGGCGATGGCGAGGCCGACCACCGCGTAGATCGCCCAGGGGTGGAGCGTCCAGTGGAACAGGGTGGTGGCCATGGCCGTCTCCATGCGTTCGCCGGAGTCGGCCGGGTCGGTGCCCGGCGGGGGCGTGCCGTAGTGCGAGAGCGGCTCGCTCACGCCGTAGAACATCAGGCCGATGCCCATGCCGGCGCTGAACATCATCGCGACCCAGGACACCGTGCGGAACTCGGGTTCCTCACCCTCCGCACCCAGGTGGATACGGCCGTACCGGCTGATCGCGAGCCAGAGGGCGAAGACGACGAAGCCGGAGGCCGCGAGCATGAACGCCCAGCCGCCGTTGTGCATCAGCCCGCTGAGCATGCTGGTGGAGACGTCTTCGAGCGAGTCGGTCGCGGTGGCGCCCCAGACCACGAAGGCGAGGGTGAGGACCGCCGTGACGCCGAAGACGATGCGGTCGGTCTGCGGCCGGTGCTGACCTGGCAGGCCCGCGTCCGACCCCGGCAGCGCGGCTCCCTCCGGGGAGTCCTTGTCGCTTGGTCGTTCTTGCGTCACAGGCGGAACCTTTCATCGGGACAGCGGAGGAGGATGTAGGTCCTCCGTAAACGCTGCTACCACGTGTGGCGGAATTTCACCCCTCTCAACATGCGGTTTCGTATGAACCTCCGGTCAGGCGGTACTCGGCCCGGTCGTCGAGCAGCAGCGGCACGAGCGCCCGCAGGGGCTGGCGCAGGGGCACGAGCACGCCCTCGCCGTCCTTGCGCACGCGAACTCCGTGCAGTGCGAGTTCGTCGCCCACCTCGGCGTACTGGGCGGCGGTGAGCCGGTAGCCACAGGGTGGATTCGGGATGATTTCATCCGATTCGGGAGGATCGTTGTCGGCGCCCCCGATGTACACGGGTCCCGTGTCGGCGTAGCCCGCGAGCCGGGCCATCGCCGTCGTCGCCCCGATGCGCGCGCGGCGTTGGTCGGTGTACCCGAACATGCCCTTGAGAGCGTCCCGTTGGGAGGTCACCCGACGCCGGTTGTTGAGTGCCTCGTCCGCCTTCTCCGCGTCGGTGAGCGGGTCCACCCGGCTCTCGATGAGCAGCCCGACGGAGTGCTTCACACCGGACATGTTGCGCAGAATGCGCTCCTGCCCGTCTCCGGCGACCTGTTTGACCGGCTCACCGGTCTCCGGGTCGGTCCAGATGCCGTAGGTGCCCGTCGAGTGGCCGGCCCGCTCTGCGGCGGGACGGACGTACGCCTCGGACAGGGTCCGTGCCTCGTCGTGGACCGCTTCGTGGGTGTTGAGGTTGCGCGGCCACAGGTCGAAGAGGTCCTTGTCGTAGTACTTGGGCGTGGCGCCGTACTCGTGCAGGTCGTAGACGATGTCGGGGCGCTGGTCGCGGATGACGGCGGCCAGGGCGCGCCCCTCCGCGGTCTTCAGGGCGAGGTGGTCGCGGTTGATGTCGACGCCGTCGCTGTTGCCTCGCGTGTTCGCGGCCCGGCCGTCCGGGTTGGCGGTGGGCACGACCAGGACCGTGGTGCGGTCCAGGAAGCGCCGGGTGCGGCTGTCGCGGGCGTACGCGAGGTCGCGGACGGTGGTCAGGCAGGCCTCGCGGCCGGAGGGTTCGTCGCCGTGCTGGCTGCACACGAGCAGCACCTTGTTGGGGCTCGGGCGGTTGCCGATCCGCACGAGCTGGAGCGGGCGGTCCTGCTTCGTCGTGCCGAAGCGGGTCATGGAGACGCGGCCGCTCGAACGGTCGACGGCGTTGAGGAAGTCCTGCTCCTCGGGCTGGGTGGTCCAGCGGGCGCCGTTCGACCGCTCGAAGCCGGTGCGGGGCGGGGTGTCCGTGGCCGCTTGGGCCGGTACGGCGACCAGGGAGGCCGTGAGGGCCGCGGTGGTCAGCATCAGGGCGCCTGCGCGGGTCACTGGCTCGCCTCCGGGACGCGGTGGGTGGTGCGGGGCTCCCGAACGCCGTCCAGGAACGTGGCGTCGGGGGTGGCGGTGGCGGCGCCCGTGGTGGCGCGGGCGAAGGCGGCGGCTCCGCCGGTGAACAGGACGCGCGCCGAGGTGCGGGAGAGGTCGAGCGTGAGCTTGGGCTTGTCGGCGGGAGGGTCGATGAGGCCCTGGTCGGTGCCCGCGACGATCAGCGCCAGGCGGTGGCCCTTCGGGACGACATGGTCGGTCGCCGCGAGGTCGAGGGTGATCGTGTACCGCTTGCCCGGGGTGAGGGGGGAGCCCTTGTGGTCGGAGGCGTGGTTGCCGAGGTCGGCCCAGCCGCGGCTGACGACCGTGTAGTCGACGTCGGCGGTCTTCGCCTTCGTCTCCTTGAAGCAGGAGCTGTCCGCGGTGGTGCTCGCGCCCCAGCAGGTGCGGTTGGTCAGAGTGGTGATGCCTTCGCCCGCGTCGGCGTAGTCGCGGATGGTGGCGGGGCCGAGGTCCACGAGGACGGCGGAGAGGTGGGCCGTCGGGGTGGAGGGCGTCGCGGTGACGGTGACCTCGGAGGAGCCGGACAGGCGCAGGTCCCGGGTGAGCGGCCGGGTGGTGAAGCCGGCCTTCTCCGGTGTGGGCTTGTCGATCCGCGCGGCCCAGTCGGTCTCGCTCAGCTCCGGGTCGTCGGTGAAGGTCTCGGTGCCGTGGCCGCGGTGCAGGCCGAGGGTGCCGACGCCGGCCTGGGGGCCGCGGTCGGGGCGCAGGGTGGCGGTGCGGGTGCCGCTCGGCGGCCAGACCCGGGAGGTGTCCCACTGCCCGGGGGCACGTTCGATGTCGGCCATGGGCTCGCGGTCGATGCCGTTGTCGATGCCCATGAGTTCGTGGTCGAACCAGCGGTGCAGCGTCTCGACCCATGCGCCGCGCCGGAAGTCGAAGGGATCGACGTGGCCGGTCCGGGACAGCCAGATCTTGCGCTCGACGCCGTTCTTCGCGAGGGCGTTCCACCACGGGCCGACGTGCTTCATACGGACGTTGAGGTCCTGCATGCCGTGGATCAGGAAGACGCTGGCCTTGACCTTGCGCGCGGCCTTCACGTAGTCGCGCTCGGTCCACAGCGGGGTCCAGTCGCCGGTGCGCGGCGCGCCGTCCACGAGCTTTCGCTGAACGGCCGCGCACTTGGCGCGGGCGTCGGGGCTGTTGACGTAGTCCGACAGCCACTCGGGGCCGGAGTCGTAGAGGGGTGCGCCCTGCTGGAAGTAGTAGTCGTACCAGGAGGAGATGGCGCTGATCGGGACGATGGTCCTCAGGCCCTTGACGCCGGTGGCGGCGACGCCGTTGGCGATGGTGCCGTCCCAGCTCTTGCCGATCATGCCGGTGCGGCCGTTGGTCCAGCCGGCCTGGGCGCGGGTGCTGCCGGTGCGGGTCGTGTAGGCCTTCGCGCGGCCGTTCAGCCAGTCGACGACGGCCTTCGCGGACTGGATGTCCGAGCGGCCGCCGACGTCGACGCAGCCGTCGGAGCGATTGGTTCCGGCCAGGTCCACGCCGACGAAGGCGTAGCCGCGCGGCACGAAGTAGTTGTCGTAGTAGAGCGGCATCCGTGCGACACGGCCCTGCGCGTCGTACGTCTTCTTCTGGCTCTCGTTGCCTCGCCCGCAGCAGGAGTAGTACGGGCTGGCGTCCATGATGACGGGAACCTTGCGGCCCTGCCGGGCGGGTTCGCGGGGGCGGACGATGTCGACGGCGACCCGGTCGGCCTTTCCGTCCCGGTCGCCGTCGAGTCCGGTGTCCACCCAGACGGCTTCGCGGATGGCGTTCTCGTAGGAGTGGACGGGTTCGCTGCCGCGCGGGGCGGCCGGTGCGGCCCGCACGGCCGCGGGGGTGATCAGGGTGGCCAAGAGGGCGGCCGTGGCCGCCGTCGCGAGCGGTCTCCAGGTCGTGAAGCGCGTGCGTTTCGGCATGCGCCGGACGGTACATCGGTGAACTCCTGTTCAGAAGAGGGCAGCTGACGGACCGGCGTGTCCGCGGCGGGCCCGCGGGGCGGGTGTCTCATGTCGGCCGAATGGCGATCGTGTGACAGCAGGGGCCATGGACATGATCAGGGGCACAGGGAGTCAATAGGCTCCGCACAGACCCCGGAAGACCTCGGGACCCTACGACTTGGAGCCTTGCGTGCACCGCAGAATCATCGCGCCGGGAGCCCTGGCAGCGGCCTCTCTCCTGCTGGCGATCCCGGCATCGGCCGCCCCCCACTCCCCCGGCGCGCCGGGTATCGGCGACCCCTACTACCCGGCCTACGGCAACGGCGGATACGACGTCTCCCACTACGACCTCCGGCTGAAGTACCAGCCCGCCACGGACGAACTGGAGGGCACGGCGACCCTCGTGGCCCGCGCCACGCAGGACCTGACGAGCTTCAACCTGGACTTCCTGCTGGACGTCGGCGAGGTGCGCGTCAACGGTGCGAAGGCGTCGCTGCGGACCTCGGGCGAGCAGGAGCTGGAGATCACGCCGAAGACCCCGCTGGCCAAGGGCGCGCCCCTCACGGTCGTGGTGCGCTACCGCGGGGTGCCCTCGTCGAAGCAGGCCTTCGGCTTCACCAGCTGGCACCGCACCCCGGACGGCGGTGTCGCGGCGAACGAGCCCGAGGCGGCCGCGTGGTGGTTCCCGGCCAACGACCATCCGCTGGACAAGGCGACCTACGACGTCTCCGTGCTGGTCCCGGACGGCACGCAGGCCATCTCCAACGGCACGCTCCAGTCGACGAGTTCGAAGCTCGGCTGGACCCGGTGGAACTGGCGGTCCGACAAGCCGCAGGCCACGTACCTCGCCACGCTCGCGGTCGGGAAGTTCGACATCACGACCGGCACGACCGAGGGCGGCATCCCGGTCCTCAACGCCTACAGCAAGGACCTCGGCGCGAACGCCGGGGCGGCGCGGGCGAGCATCGAACGGACCGGGGAGATCGCGGACTGGCTGGCCGGGTACTTCGGGCCGTATCCCTACAGCGCGCTCGGCGGATACGTGCCGAACACGAACACCGGGTACGCGCTGGAGACCCAGACCCGGCCGTTCTACAGCCCACGGCAGTTCGCGAACGGGTCGAACGTGTCGGTCGTCGTCCATGAGCTGGCCCACCAGTGGTACGGCGACGAGGTGTCGCTCAAGGGCTGGAAGGACATCTGGATCAACGAGGGCTTCGCCCGGTACGCACAGTGGCTGTGGTCCGAGCACGAGGGCGAGGGCACGACACAGGAACTCGCCGACTACGTGTACGCCTCGCACCCCGCCGACGACCTGTTCTGGACGGTGAAGCCCGGGGACCCCGGCCCGGAGAACCAGTTCGACGTCGCGGTCTACGACCGTGGCGCGCTGGCCGTGCAGGCGCTGCGCAACAAGATCGGTGACGAGTCGTTCTTCGCGATCCTCAAGGGCTGGCCCGCGAAGTACGCCCATGGCAACGCCTCGGTGGCGGACTTCCGGCGGTACGCGGAGGAGGTCTCGGGCAAGCCGCTGGCCGCGCTCTTCGACACGTGGCTGTTCCAGCCGTCGAAGCCGGGGGTGCCTGCGGCCCGGGCCGCGGCGGTGGCCAAGGGTGCCAAGGGAGTGAAAGGCGTGTCCCAGCCCAGGTCGTGGAAGCGGATCGCCGCGACGAACGGGGTGCACGGGCACTGACGTCCGCGGGTCGTGTGGGGGACGTCGGCACTGACATCTGCGCGTCGTGCGGAGCTGCGTCGGCGCTGACATCCGCGGGTCGTGCGGAGGCGCGGGCATTGACACCGTGCGTCGTGCGGGGGTGCGCGGCCACTGACTCCGCGGGTCATGCGGGGTGCGCAGGCACTGACACCGTGCGTCGTGCGGAGGCGCGGGCATTGACACCGTGCGTCGTGCGGAGGCGCGCGGGCCCTGACATTCGCGTGTCGTGCGGAGGTGCCCGACGCGACTCGCCGACGGGAAGCCCGCCGCAGGGCCCGCCGTCCCGCTCGACCCGGCGGCGGGCGGCCTCCCGCGCGGGGGCGTCGACGTGCTGCCCCGTCAGGGTGACGCCCGGCCTGCCGAACGGGGCCCCGCCGTCTACGGTGGGGCCCATACCCCGTGACGTGTGAGGGCAAGGCTGCTGACGAGGGGGCCGGACGTGCGGAAGCTGGCGATCGTCGAGGCACCGTCCGTGCTCGGGCTGCGCCCCACCGGGGTCGAGGACCTGCCCGCGGCGCTCCTCGGGGCCGGGCTGGCCGAAGGGCTCGGGGCGCGGCACGCGGGCCGGGTCGAGCCGCCCCCGTACGACGCGGAGCGGGACCCGGCGACGGGCCTGCTGAACCCGGGCGGCATCGCCGCGTACTCCGTCGCGCTGGCCGACGCCGTGGGCGGCGTCCTCGGCCACGGCCGGTTTCCCATCGTGCTCGGCGGCGACTGCAGCGTGCTGCTCGGCACCCTGCTGGCACTGCGCCGCCGCGACGACCGGCACGGTCTGCTGTTCCTGGACGGGCACACCGACTTCTACCAGCCGTCGGCGGAGCCCGCCGGCGAGGTGGCCTCCATGGAGCTCGCCCTGGCCACCGGGCGCGGCCCGCGGGTGCTGGCCGACCTGGAGGGCCGGGGCCCGCTCGTGCGCGACGCGGACGTCGTCGCCCTGGGGTTCCGGGACGCGGAGGAGTCCGCAGGGTACGGCATGCAGCCGCTGCCGTCGGCGCTGCACGCGCTGGAGCTGGACACCGTGCGCGCCCTGGGGGCGGCCGAGGCGGCCCGGCGCGCCGTCCGGGTGCTGACCGGCAACGGCGCGGGCGCCGGGTACTGGGTCCATCTCGATGTCGACGTCCTGGACGACGCGGTCATGCCGGCCGTCGACTACCGGCAGCCGGACGGGCTGACCTGGCAGGAACTGGAGACCGTCCTGCGCACGGCGCTGACGGGCGGCGGGGCGGCGGGCCTCACCGTGGCGATCTTCAACCCCCGGCTGGACCCCGACGGCACCCTCGCCCGGCGCCTCGTCGACTGCCTGGTACGGGCCTTCGACAGCCAGGGCTGAGCGCCCGGTTCCGCGCCGGGGCCCGGCACGGCCCGATCCGCGCCGGGGCCCGACAGGCCGGAACCTGCTACTTCGTCAGCTGCGACAGCTCCTGGTCCGCCGTCCGGGAGACGCGACGGCGGATGGCGAACCAGCCCGCGATCAGCATGGCCGCGATCAGCGGGATGAGCAGGAGGGTCTTGCGGCCGACCTCGGGGTCGTTCCACATCATGCCCAGGCAGGCCAGCAGGAAGGCGATCGTGGTGATCTCGGTGACCGGGCTGAAGGGCAGGCGGAAGGAGGGGCGGGCGACCTGGCCGTCCTTGGCGCGGCGGACGAAGACCAGGTGGCAGACCATGATGATCACCCAGGTGCTGATGATGCCCAGGGAGGCGACGTTCAGCACGATCTCGAAGGCCTGGGCCGGCACGAGGAAGTTCAGGCCGACGCCCAGCACGCACACCCCGCAGGTCAGCAGGATGCCGCCGTAGGGGACCTGGCTGCGGTTCATGCGCGCGGTGAACTTCGGGGCGGAGCCCGCCATCGCCATGGAGCGCAGGATGCGGCCGGTGGAGTACAGGCCGGAGTTGAGGGAGGACATGGCGGCCGTCAGGACGACCAGGTTCATCACGTCGCCCGCGGCCGGGACGCCGATCTTCGACAGCACCGTGACGAAGGGGCTCTGGTCGGCCGAGTAGACCGAGCCCGGCAGGAGCAGGGCGAGCAGGACGACCGAGCCCACGTAGAAGAGGCCCACCCGCCACATGATCGAGTTCACCGCACGCGGGACGACCTTCTCCGGCTCGGCGGTCTCGCCCGCGGCGACGCCGACCAGCTCCAGTGCGGCGTACGCGAAGATCACGCCCTGCATGACCAGGACGACGGGCATCATGCCGTGCGGGAAGAGACCGCCGTTGTCGGTGATGACGCCCAGGCCCGGGGTCTGGCCGCCCACCTCGTGCTGCGTGGCGAGCAGGAAGATGCCGATGAACATGAACCCGACGAGCGTGGCGACCTTGATGATCGCGAACCAGAACTCCATCTCGCCGAAGATCTTCACCGAGATCAGGTTCACGGCCAGGACCACCGCGAGGGCGACCAGGGCCAGGACCCACTGCGGGATGTCGGTGAACAGGCTCCAGTAGTGCGTGTAGAGCGCGATCGCGGTGATGTCGGCGATGCCTGTGGTCGACCAGTTCAGGAAGTACATCCAGCCGGCGACGTACGCGCCCTTCTCACCGAGGAACTCACGCGCGTACGACACGAAGGAGCCCGAGGAGGGGCGATAGAGCACGAGCTCACCGAGGGCCCGGACCACGAAGAAGGCGAAGATGCCGCAGACCAGGTAGGCGATCGCCAGCGCGGGGCCCGCGTTGTGGAGCCGGCCGCCCGCGCCCAGGAAGAGCCCCGTGCCGATCGCGCCTCCGATGGCGATCATGTTGACGTGCCGGGCCTTGAGGTCCTTGCTGTAGCCGGCGTCGCCCGCGTCCGCGGGCACTGCGGCCGCATCGGTACGCGGCGTGGCCGCAGCCGTGTTCACGGCGTCCTTGCTCACGGTGGATCCACTTCTTTGGTGCGCCCGAGCGGGTCACGCTCGGCTTCCGGACGTACATAAGGTCTGCGCCCCTTGTAAAGGCACAGACCAAGGGGCCACCTTCCCCCACGCCCCCCGGCTCACGCGGTGGCTTACGTCACAGAGCGCGAGTTCTCACACGGCCGTCTCCCAGGTCGCGAGAGGTTTCACAGCACTGGTGAGACAGCGATACTGCTGCACATGACGACCGACGCCGAGGAGCCGACCCTCACGATCGACGAGCTGGCCGCCCGGACCGGCGTCACGGTGCGCACGGTCCGCTTCTACGGCACGAAGGGGCTGCTGCCGCCGCCGGTGCTCGGTCCGCGGCGCGTGGGGCACTACGGGCGTGAGCATCTGGCCCGGCTGGCGCTGATCGAGGAGTTGCAGCAGCAGGGCATGACGCTGGCCGGCATCGAGCGCTACCTGCGGCAGCTGCCGTCGGACCTGAGCGCGCACGACCTCGCCATCCACCGGGCCGTGGTGGCCTCCTGGGCGCCGGAGACCGTCGAGACGGTCACCCGGGCGGAGCTGGAACGGCGGGCCGGACGGCCGCTCGGCGACGGGGACGTCGAGCGGCTCGTCGCGATGGGTGTGATCCGGCCCGCGGACGGCGGGTACGAGGCCGACCTCGGCCTGCTCCGGCTCGGCGCCGGGCTGCTGGACGTGCCGCTCTCCCAGGAGGCGATCTTCGCGGCGCGCAAGGTCCTCATCGAACACGCGCGCGCCGCGGCCCGGGAGATGTCCCAGCTCTTCCGCGGCGAGGTGGCGGAGCGCGACGCGCGGGACGTGCGCTCCTTGTCCGCGCACATGCACCCTCTGGTGGTGCAGGCGCTCCTCACCGCCTTTCAGCGGTCGCTGAAGGAAGAGCTGGGCGAATGGCTCACCGGGCCGTCGGGCTCCGGCGGGTCAGCCGCGGGCTGAGTCGCTGAACCGCTCTCCCTTCTCCGCCTTCTCCACCAGCAGCGCGGGCGGGGCGAAGCGCTCCCCGTACCGCTCGGCGAGTTCACGCGCGCGTGCCACGAAGCCGGGCAGGCCGCCCTCGTAGCCGTTGATGTACTGGAGCACTCCGCCGGTCCAGCCCGGGAAGCCGATGCCGAAGATGGAGCCGATGTTGGCGTCGGCGACGGAGGTCAGCACGCCCTCCTCCAGCAGCCGGACGGTGTCCAGCGCTTCGGAGAACAGCATGCGTTCCTGCATGTCCCGGAACGGGATGTGATATCCCGGCTTGGTGTAGTGCTCGCGCAGGCCGGGCCACAGGCCGGTGCGCTTGCCGTCGTCGCCGTAGTCGTAGAAGCCGGCGCCGCCGCTGCGGCCGGTGCGGCCGAACTCGTCGACCATGCGGTCGATGACGGCCTCGGCGGGGTGGGCCGTCCAGGTGCCGCCCGCCTCCTCGACCGCGCGCTTCGTCTCGGCCCGGATCTTGCGGGGCAGGGTCAGCGTCAGTTCGTCCATCAGGGAGAGCACCTTGGCCGGGTAGCCGGCCTGGGCGGCGGCCTGCTCGACCGAGGCGGGCTCGATGCCCTCGCCCACCATGGCGACGCCCTCGTTGATGAAGTGGCCGATGACGCGGGAGGTGAAGAAGCCGCGCGAGTCGTTGACGACGATGGGCGTCTTGTTGATCTGCCGGACCAGGTCGAAGGCGCGGGCCAGGGCCTCCTCGCCGGTGCGCTCGCCCTTGATGATCTCGACGAGCGGCATCTTGTCGACGGGCGAGAAGAAGTGCAGGCCGATGAAGTCGCCCTGGCGCTCCACGCCTTCGGCGAGGGCGGTGATGGGCAGGGTGGAGGTGTTGGAGCAGAGCAGCGCGTCGGGCTCCACGACGTGCTGGATCTCCTGGAACACCTTGTGCTTGAGGGAGGTGTCCTCGAAGACGGCCTCGATGACGGCGTCGCAGCCGGCCAGGTCCTGCGCCTCGGCGGTGGGGGTGATGCGGGCGAGCAGGGCGTCGGCCTTCTCCTGGGACGTACGGCCCTTGGAGACGGCCTTGGCGCACAGCTTCTCGGAGTAGCCCTTGCCCTTGAGGGCCGCCTCCAGGGAGACGTCCTTGAGGACGACGTCGATGCCGGCGCGGGCGCAGGAGTAGGCGATGCCGGCGCCCATCATCCCGGCGCCGAGGACGGCGACCTTGCGGACCTTGCGGGGCTCGATGCCCTGGGGGCGGTTGGCGCCGGAGTTGACGGCCTGGAGGTCGAAGAAGAAGGCCTGGATCATGTTCTTCGAGGTCTGGCCGGCCGCGAGGTCCACAAAGTAGCGGGCCTCGATGACCTGGGCGGTCTCGAAGTCGACCTGGGAGCCCTCGACGGCGGCGGCCAGGATGTTGCGCGGGGCCGGGTAGGGGGCGCCGCCCGTCTGCTTGCGCAGGCTGGCCGGGAAGGCGGGCAGGTTCGCGGCGAACTTGGGGTTGGCCGGTGTGCCGCCCGGGATGCGGTAGCCCGGCTTGTCCCAGGGCTGCTGGGACTCGGGGTTGGCGTCGATGAAGGCGCGGGCCTTGGCGAGCATGTCCTCCTGGCTGTCGGCCACCTCGTCGACGAGGCCGTTCTCCTGGGCGCGGCGCGGGCTGTACTGGGTGCCCTGGAGGAGGACCTTCAGCAGGGCGTCGGCGATGCCGAGCAGACGGACGGTGCGGACGACGCCGCCGCCTCCGGGAAGCAGGCCGAGGGTGACCTCGGGGCAGCCGATCTTGGAGCCGGGCGCGTCGAGGGCGACGCGGTGGTGGCAGGCGAGGGCGATCTCGTAACCGCCGCCGAGGGCCGCGCCGTTGAGGGCGGCCACGACGGGCTTGCCGAGGGTCTCGATGCGGCGCAGGTTCCGCTTGATGGCCATGCCGCCGTCGAACAGTTCCTGGGCCGTCTCCGGCGTGACGCGGATGAGGTCGCGCAGGTCGCCGCCGGCGAAGAAGGTCTTCTTGGCGGAGGTGATGATGACACCCCGGATGGAGTCCTTCTCGGCCTCCAGGCGGTCGGTGACGGCCGCCAGCGAGTCGCGGAACGCCTGGTTCATGGTGTTCGCGGACTGGTTGGGGTCGTCGATCACGAGGGTGACGAGGCCGGTGCGGTCCTGTTCCCAGCGGATGGTGGTGGACTCAGTGCTCATGTGGAGGTGCTCCGTGTGATCCGTCGGGAGGGGGTCAGATGCGCTCGACGATCGTGGCGACGCCCATGCCGCCGCCGACGCACAGCGTGGCGAGGCCGTAGCGCTTGTCCTGGCGCTCGAGTTCGTCGACGAGGGTGCCGAGGATCATCGCGCCGGTGGCGCCGAGGGGGTGGCCGAGCGCGATCGCGCCGCCGTTGACGTTGACCTTGTCCAGGGACAGGCCCATGTCCTTCACGAAGCGCAGCACGACCGCCGCGAACGCCTCGTTGATCTCGACGAGGTCGATGTCGTCGATGGTCAGTCCGGCCTTGGCGAGGGCCTTGCGGGTGGCGGGGGCGGGGCCGGTGAGCATGATGGTCGGCTCGGAACCGGAGACGGCGGCGGAGACGATCCGCGCTCGGGGCGTGAGGCCGTAGCGCTCGCCCACCTCCTTGGAGCCGATCGCGACGAGCGAGGCGCCGTCGACGATGCCGGAGGAGTTGCCCGCGTGGTGGACGTGGTCGATCTTCTCCACCCAGTGGTACTGCTGCAGGGCGACGGCGTCGAAGCCGCCGAGCTCGCCGATGTCCGCGAAGGACGGCTTGAGCTTGGCCAGGGAGTCGGCGGTGGTGCCGGGGCGCGGGAACTCGTCGTGGTCGAGGACGACGAGGCCGCTGCGGTCCTTGACCGGGACGACGGACCTTTCGAAGCGGCCGTCCTTCATCGCGGAGGCGGCCCGCTCCTGGGAGAGCGCCGCGTACTCGTCGACGTCGCGCCGGGAGAAGCCCTCGATGGTGGCGATGAGGTCGGCGCCGATGCCCTGCGGCACGAAGTTGACCTCGAGGTTGGTCATCGGGTCGTTGAACCAGGCGCCGCCGTCGGAGGCCATCGGCACCCGGGACATCGACTCCACACCGCCCGCGAGGACGAGGTCCTCCCAGCCGGAACGCACCTTGGCGGCCGCCAGGTTGACGGCCTCCAGGCCCGAGGCACAGAAGCGGTTCTCCTGCACACCGGCGACCGTGTCGGGCAAGCCCGCGGCGATGGCGGCGATCCGGGCGATGTCGGAGCCCTGGTCGCCGACCGGGCCGACGACGCCGAGGACGATGTCGTCGACGGCGGCCGGGTCGAGGTCCGGGAACCGGGCGCGGATCTCGTGGATGAGTCCGACGACCAGGTCGATGGGCTTGGTGCCGTGCAGGGCGCCGTTGGCCTTGCCGCGGCCGCGCGGGGTGCGGATCGCGTCGTAGACGTACGCTTCGGTGCTCACGAGGGGGCCTTTCACTGAGGGTTTCGGGACGACGGGAGGAGCCCGGGGACGTCCCAGTCCCGGGCGACGTCCGCCGTGTCGGCGCCCGGCCGCGCCGGGCCGGTGCGGACGGAGGTCGGGGTCGCGGAGAAGCGGGGGGCCGGGGCGGGCTGGGTGATGCCGCCGTGGTCGGTGAAGGTGCCGCGGGCGGCCAGGTGCGGGTGGTGCGGGGCCTCGCGCAGCGACAGCACGGGCGCCACACAGGCGTCGGAGCCGTCGAAGACGGCCGTCCATTCGTCCCTGGTGCGGCTCTTGAAGCGGGTGGCGACCTGCTCGCGCAGCTCACCCCAGCGGCCGACGTCCTTGCGGGCCCCGGCCTGGTCCTCGACGCCGAGGAGGGCCAGGAACTCCGCGTAGAACTGGGGCTCCAGAGCGCCCACGGCCATGTACCGGCCGTCGGCCGTCTCGTACGTGCCGTAGTACGGGCAGCCGCCGTCCAGGAGGTTGGCGCCGCGGCGGTCCTGCCAGCCACCGGCGGCGAGCATGCCGTGGATCATCGTGGCGAGATGGGCGGTGCCGTCCACGATGGCGGCGTCGACGACCTGGCCGGTGCCGTTCGCGCGCGCGTGGTGCAGGGCGGCGAGGACGCCGACGACGAGGTAGAGGGAGCCGCCCGCGTAGTCACCGAGCAGGTTCGCCGGGACCGCGGGCGGTTCGTCCGGGCGGCCGATCATGCCGAGGGCGCCGGTGGGGGCGATGTACGCGATGTCGTGCCCGGCGCGCTGGGCGAGCGGGCCGTCCTGGCCCCAGCCGGTCATCCGGCCGTACACGAGGCGCGGATTGCGGGCGTGGCAGTCCCCGGGGCCGACGCCGAGGCGCTCCGCGACGCCGGGGCGGTAGCCCTCGACGAGGATGTCGGCGCGGGCCACGAGGTCGAGCACCCGGTCCGGGCCGTCCGGGGCCTTCAGGTCGACGACCACCGAGCGCTTGTTGCGGTTGGTGACGTCGTAGGCCGGGTCGATCGCGAGTCCGGGGCCGCCGGGCCGGTCCACGCGCACGACATCGGCCCCGAGGTCGGCCAGGAGCATGGCGGCGAACGGGCCGGGCCCGATGCCGGCCAGCTCGACGACGCGCACGCCGGCGAGCGGACCGTGTCCGGGCGTCCTTGCCATGGTCATCCAGCCCCCATGCTGTGACACAACTGATGTAACACCAGTGATGCTAAGAACGTGTTCCACTCGGCACAAGGCCTGAACGAGCAAGCGCTTAGCAATCTGCCGGACGGGTCAGCTTCCGTCCAGCACGACTATCAGCCGCTTGGGCGCGATCACCCGGTAGCTCTCTTCCACCCAGTCGCAGAGCACCTCGGCGGTGGGGGCGCCCTGCTGCTCCAGGGGGATGCTCACCCAGCCCGCCTTGCCCAGGCCGTATCCGGCGGGCTCGGCGCCGGGACAGGCCAGCGCGTGCGCGTGCGCCGTCTCGTCCTTGAGCTTCACCGTCACCCCCACGGGGTAACTGCCGTCCTGGACGCCGAGGAAGACGAACACCTTCTTGTTGACCTTGGCGACGGACTCGCCCCAGGGAAACTCCTCGACGGCGTCCGGCAGCCCCAGTGCGAACGCGCGCACTTTCTCCCACTTCTTCAGGGCATTCCTGGGCACGGCCATCGTCGTCCTCCGGGCTCGTCGTCGGGCTCCGCACTCCTCACGCTAGCCTCGGCCACCGACAGCGGCACGGGCTGCACGACCGAGGGGTGTCATGAGCAGGCAAAGCAGGACGGACCGTCCTTACGACATCGTGCTCTTCGGAGCGACCAGTTTCGCCGGGGCGCTCACCGCGCAGTACCTGGCCGCCCACGCTCCCGAGGGGCTGCGTTGGGCGATAGCGGGCCGCAACGCCGGGAAGCTGGAGCGGCTGCGCGAACGGCTGCCCGCCGACGCGAAGGTCGGGGTGGAACGGGCGGACGTCTCCGACCCGGCCTCGCTGCGCGACCTCGCCGTGAAGACGCGCGTGCTGGCCACGGCGGTCGGCCCGTACGTCACGTACGGCGAAGAACTGGTCACCGCCTGCGCGGACGCCGGGACCGACTACCTCGACCTGTGTGGCGAGCCGGAGTTCGTGGATCTGATGTACGTCCGGCACGATGCCCGCGCGCGGGAGACCGGGGCGCGGCTGGTGCACGCCGCCGGGTTCGACTCGATCCCGCACGACCTGGGCGTGTACTTCACCGTGCAGCAGCTGCCGGAGGACGTGCCGCTGGCCGTGGAGGGCTTCGTCACCGCGGACGCGGCGTTCTCGGGCGGGACCTTCGCCTCCGCGCTCGGCCAGTTCGCGCGGCAGCGGGAGATGGCGGCGGCCGCCCGGGACCGGCGGCGGCACGAGCCGCGGCTGGTGGGCCGGCGGGCGTCGGCGCCGCTCGGCGGGCCGCGGTTCGCCAAGGAGGTCGGCGCGTGGGCGCTTCCGATGCCGACCATCGACCCCCAGATCGTGCGGCGCTCGGCGTCGGCCCTCGACCGCTACGGGCCCGACTTCCGCTACCGCCAGTACGCGGCCGTCCGGCATCTGCCGGTCGCGGTCGGCGGGGTCGCGGCGGTCGGCGCGCTGGTCGCGGCGGCTCAGGTGCCGCCCGCGCGGCGCTGGTTGTCGGACCGGCTCAAGCCCGGGGACGGGCCGAGCCCCGAGAAGCGGGCCAAGAGCTGGTTCTCCGTGCGCTTCGTGGGCGAAGGCGGCGGTCAGCGGGTGTACACGGAGGTCTCGGGCGGCGATCCCGGCTACGACGAGACGGCCAAGATGTTCGCCGAGTCGGCGCTGTGCCTGGCCTTCGACGACCTTCCGCAGACGGCGGGTCAGGTCACCACGGCGGTGGCGATGGGCAACGCGCTGATCGACCGGCTGCGCGCGGCGGGCATCCGCTTCCGCGTCGCGGCGGCCCGCTGAGGCCCGCCGGGACCTACAGCGGCCACTCGGCGACGGTGTAGATCATCCCGGCGATCCAGCCGAGCCCGGCCAGCACGGCGAGGATCAGCCCTATGGTGACGGCCCGCTCGACGGTCTGGGTCGGGCCGGCAACAGGCTTGGGAGCACGGTGCGTTGTCATGCGCCCAGCCTGCCGACGGGGATGGTGGGCGGGCATCCGTACGCGTACTCAGAGCCGGTACTCAGATCCGGCCGACCGCCCGCCCGCTCCCCCTCCCCCGGCTTGAGACTTTCGGCGTTCCGCCCCCGGTGGCCGCTCGAAAAGTGCCAAGAAGGAGTTCAATGAAACCCTTGAAGGCATGAGATTCCTCCTGGAAGTTTCCCTGGACGACGCGGCGTTGACGAAGGACCCGGCGGGCGAGCTGGGCCGGATCCTCAGGTACTGGGCCGGCAACCTGCGCCACTACGTGCTCGCCCCCGGGGACGAATCGGCGATCTACGACTCGGAGTACCGCGAGGTGGGCCGCTGGCGGGTGGACGGTCAGGCCGAGTAGGTCTCCCGCAGGGCCTTGCGGCACAGCGCGTCCGCCCGGCGCGTGGTCTCCGGGAGGCGGTAATCGGGAGTCAGCGCGAGGGTGTGCGCGCAGGCGTTGTCCAGCGTCGTCCGGTGGCCGACGGAGACGAAGACCGGCTTGACGGCGTCCCGGGTGCGCAGAGCGCGGCCGACCTCCTCGGAGCCGGCGAGCAGCGCGGAGGTGCTGCCCCGTGGGGTGTCCGGGTCGTCGTGGGTGAAGGTGAACGGGTTCTTCGCGACGCCGATGGTGGGCAGGCCGGTCAGGACACCGAGGTGGCTGGCGAGGCCGAAGCGGCGGGGGTGGGCGAGGCCGTAGCCGTCGCAGACGACCAGGCCGGGCGGGCAGGGCAGGGCGTCGAGTGCGGCGAGGACCGTCGGGATCTCGCGGAAGGCGAGCAGCCCGGGCACGTAGGGGAAGGAGATCCGGCCCACGGCCGTGGCCTCGGCGACGACCTCGAGACTCGACGCGTCCAGCACGACCGCCGCCGCCGCGACGACGTCCCGCTCGTCGTCGTACGCGACGTCGACTCCCGTCACGTGGCCGGTCCCGGGCGGCGGTCCGGGTTCGCCGAGGATCACGCGTGCGCGCAGTTCGTCCTGGACGGCGCGGGCCTGTTCCTCGGTGGCGGGCCAGTCCTCGGGGATGCGTACGGTCGTCATGGTGCCCCGAGCCTACGGGCTCCTCCGATGGCCGGACGGGCGCCCCGGGATAGGCTCCCGGTCATGTTCGTGCTGGAGCTGACGTACACCGCCCCGCTGGAAGCCGTCGACGCCGTGCTGGAAGAGCATGTGGCGTGGCTCGACGAGCAGTACCGCCAGGGGGTCTTCCTCGCGTCCGGGCGCAAGAACCCCCGCGACGGCGGGGTGATCATCGCCGTCGCGGGGGACCGTGCATGGATCGAGGAGATCACCGCGCAGGACCCGTTCGTCACCGCGGGCGTGTGCGCATACCGCGTCACCGAGTTCACGGCGACGAAGACGGCGCCCGCGCTGGAGGCCTACCGGGAGACCCTGTGAGGCGTCCGCCTCACTTGCCCAGTGCGCGCTGCAACTGGCTCTTGTTCATGTTGGAACGGCCCTCGACGCCCTTGCGCTTGGCCTCCTCGTACAGCTGGTCGTAGGTGGGTCCCTGGGAGCCCTGCCCGGAGCGCTGACCGCCCCGCTTGCCGGAGGACATGTCCTGGGTGGAGGTGCGGCTGGCGGTCTTCGACTCGCCGGAGCGGGCGCGTTCCTTGTTCACCGTCCGCGCGGCGATCTCCTTGGCGCGGCCGGTGCTCTCGCCCCGGTCCTTCGCACTTTCCTTGATGTGCTCGTACTGGCGCTCCCGCTTGGAGCTCGAACCGCGTGGCATTCCCGCTCACTTCCTTTCCCGATCAGTGAACGAGTACCCACACTGCCAACGATCAGGGCACCCTGCATGCTCAGTGCTCCAGGCGGGCAACCCGGCCCTTCTCGCCGGCGGCCCAGCACCCCTGGTCCGGGGTGCAGTCGACGGTGTCGTAGGAGCCCGTGTCGACGGTCCGCCAGGTGCGGCCGGCGTCCGTGGTGAGGTCGGTGCCGGTGGGGCCGACCGCGAGGGCCGCGGTGCGGCTGTGCGGGAGCCAGGCGACGCCGGAGCGGTAGGCGGGCGGGGCGGTGGCGGCCGGGCGCCAGGTGCGGCCGCCGTCCAAGGTGCGGGCGGCGGCGTTCGGTGAGGGCTGGTCGGGGCGGAAGTCGCCGCCGACGGCGAGGCCATGGGCGCGGTCGCGGAAGGCCAGCGCGAAGACGCCCCGGGCCGGGTCGCCCGCCGGGAGGGGCGTGTCGGTGGCCGTCCAGGTGCGTCCCCGGTCGGCGGAGTGCAGCACACGCGCGCGCTGCGCCCCGCCGGTGGCGAGCCAGACGTCCTTCGGCCCGGACGTCACCAGGCACTGGCCGCTCGCGGCGAATCCGGCCTCGCCCTCCTGCGCGGCCGGCATGCCCCGGTCCGGCAGCAGCGTCCAGCTGCGGCCGCCGTCACGGGTCGACAGGATGCGGAACTTCCCGTCCACCGGGTCGCTCATCGCGAGACCGTGGCGGTGGTCGAAGAAGGTGAGGCAGTCGTAGAACGCCTTGGGGTCGGTGTTGCGGAAGGACTCCGTCCAGGTCGCTCCGCCGTCGTCGGTGCGGTAGACGCGGGACGCCTCGCCCTCGCCGATGGCCAGGACCACGGCCCGGCGCGCGTCGAACGCCTCGACGTCCCGGAACTGCAACTCCCCCGCGCCCGGCGGCGACACGTCGCGCCAGGCGGCCCCGCCGTCGGTGGTGCGCAGGACGGTGCCGCCGGTGCCGGCGACCCAGGCGGTGGTCCGGCTGACGGCGGCCAGGCCCCGGAACCGTGCTTGAGGCGCGCCGGTGTCCTTGAGTTCCCAGTGCGGCACCCGGCTCTGACGTTCATGCGCCTGCGCCGGTACGGCGGTCAGGGCTGCCAGTGCCGCCGCGCAGGCCGCCATGGCGGTCGCCCTGCTGCGTGTTCGTCCCGTCCGTCGCGTGCTCCCCATGCGCCTCATGGCCGGGGAAGTTAGCCCACCCCCCGGGTGCCGTCCAGATGGCCTCGCGGATGCTCCGGATGGCGCGGCGGGCGCCACATACGCCCTTGGAGACACACGAGGAGAGTCACGTCACTCCGGTGCATGAACGCGGTGACAGAGGTCACTCGCATTTCGTGTGCACGGATTGGCTGATTCCGTCGTCTCTCCCAATGCCCGGCCTCATCCGCCCGGAAGTGTCCGTCCAGCCGTCACAAGGGAGCAAGGCGTTGTCCATCGTCATCGAGCAGCCCGTGGAGGCCCGCCTCGTCGCCGCGGCGCCGCGTATGCCGAGCATTCCCGCGACGCTCCACTACGACCGGCGTGACCCTTTCGCCGTCCGCATGACCTTCCCCGCTCCGGCCACGCTGGAGGGCGTCGAGGTCTGCTGGACCTTCTCCCGCGAACTGCTCTCCGCGGGCCAGAAGGGCGCCGAGGGGCAGGGCGACGTGCGCGTGCGGCCCTACGGCTACGACCGCACGGTGCTGGAGTTCCACGCCCCGGAGGGCACCGCCGTGGTTCACGTCCGCTCCAGCGAGATCCGCCGGTTCCTCGAGGCCACGAGCGAACTCGTGCCCGTCGGTCTGGAGCACCTCCAGCTGGATCTGGACCACGGTCTCGCCGAGCTGATGCGGGACGCGTGCTGAGCTGACGCCCGGGGGCCGCACCGAGCCGGGCGGTGTGGCCCTTGCCTCAGCCGGCCCGGACAGGCCTCACGGCGTCGCCGCCACCGCACGCCCCGCGGTCACCGCCGAGCTCACCCGGCGCACGATCGCCGCCAGCCCGGGCGTCGACGCGCCCGCCCGTTCCGTCAGCTCCTCGATGCGCCGGTCAGGGGTGTTCTCGTCGAGGAGGTCCGCCGCCGCGGCGAGGACGGCGACCGCCGCGTCCCGCTCGGGGATGCCGGCGACCGGCACGGCACCGTGGAGGGTCCGCCGTGTCTCCTCCCGCAGCGCCTCCACGACAGCTCCCCGCTCCAGCGCGTACTCGACGGTCGGGAACACGCCGAGGACCCGTCTCTTCTCCGCCCGCAGCCACCCGTCGGCCACCAGCTGCTCCCGCACGGCGTCGAAGGTCACCCGTGCCCGCAGCGTCACCCACGTCCGCCAGGGGTGCGGGCGCGACTCGCGGACGAGTTCGAGCAGCCCGTCGAGGACCGCGTCACCCGCGCTCGCGTCCAGGTCGACCGGCGTGGCGATGCCGTCCTCGTCGATGAGCAGGCCACGCCGGGCCAGCTCGACGAGGGCACCGGCCCGCGCCGGAGCCGGCCGGTGGCCGCCGGCGCCGGCGGCCGGTCCCGCGGCTTCCCAGGCCAGCAGGCAGAGCCGGGCCGACAGCGTGAGCGGACCGTTGGACACGGGGCCTCCTCGGGGCGGGAAGATCGAGTCGCCGGTTAATTCGTTGACAGGCTCAGAGGGCGCTCCTACGGTGTGAAGCGTCCCTGTTGCCGCCGATTGGAGAAGGACGTTGCTCGTCTGAGGTCCTGAGACACCGCGTCACACCCCTTCGTGGTGTGCGCTGCGTGCGACCTCGGCGTTCGAGCCGTCCCTTCCGGTGCAGGGCATTTCTCATGTCCGTGATGTGCCCATGGAACCTCACCCCCTGGTCGCAGGTGTCTCGACACGCGTTTGCCCCTGACCGCTTCGAGCAACCGCGAATGAGGCCACCATGTCCACCTCCATCACCGTCACGTCCCTTGCGTTCACCTGGCCCGACGGCAGCCCCGTCTTCGAGGGCCTGGACGTCTCGTTCGGCCCCGGCCGGACCGGCCTGGTCGGCGTCAACGGGTCCGGAAAATCGACCCTGTTGAAGCTGATCAGCGGTGACCTCGCCCCCGCCGACGGCACCGTCCGCGTGGCCGGCGAGGTCGGCTACCTGCCGCAGAACGTCACGCTCGACACCACCCTGCGCGTCGACGAGGCCCTCGGCATCGCCGCACAGCGCGCCGCCCTGCACGCCATCGAGTCGGGCGACGTCCGCGAGGCGCATTTCGAGACCGTCGGCGACGACTGGGACGTCGAGGAGCGCGCCCTCGCCACCCTCGGCGAACTCGGGCTCGGGCACGTCGAGTTGGACCGCACCATCGGTGAGGTGTCCGGCGGCGAGTCGGTCCTGCTGCGGCTGGCCGCGCTGCTGCTGCGCCGGCCCGAGGTGCTGCTGCTGGACGAGCCGACCAACAACCTCGACCTGTACGCCCGCCGTCGGCTGTACGCGGCCGTGCAGTCCTGGCCGGGCGTCATGGTCGTCGTCAGCCACGACCGTGAACTGCTGGACCTCGTCGACCAGATCGCCGATCTGCGCTCCGGTGGGATCACCTGGTACGGCGGCAACTACTCCGACTACGAGGAGGCACTGGAGATCGAGCAGGAGGCGGCCGAGCGCATGGTGCGCGTCGCCGAGTCCGACTTCCGCAAGCAGAAGCGCGAATTGGCCGACGCCCAGGTCAAACTGGCCCGGCGCAAGCGGTACGGGCAGAAGATGTGGGATCAGAAGCGTGAGCCGAAGATCGTCATGGGGGCGCGCAAGCGGGCGGCGCAGGAGTCCGCGGGCAAGCACCGCATCATGCACGAGGAGAAGCTCGCCGAGGCCAGGGAGCGGCTCGACGAGGCGGTGGAGGCCGTGCGGGACGACGACGAGATCCGCGTCGACCTGCCGTACACGGCGGTGCCGCCGGGGCGGACCGTCCTCACCCTCCAGGATCTCGGACTCCGTTGCGGCGCCCGGGTGAAGGGCGGCCTCGACCTGCGCGGGCCCGAGCGGGTCGCGCTGATCGGGCGCAACGGCGCGGGCAAGACCACGCTGCTGCGCACGATCACCGGCGAGCTCGCCCCGGAGGCGGGCGAGGTGGTGGCGCACGTCCCGCTGCGGTTCCTGCCGCAGCGGCTCGACGTCCTCGACGGGGAGCTGTCCGTCGCCGAGAACGTGGCCCGGTACGCGCCGGACGCCACCAACAACCGGATCCGGGCGCGGCTGGCGCGCTTCCTGTTCCGGGGCGCCCGCGCCGACCAGAAGGCGGCGACGCTGTCCGGCGGCGAACGTTTCCGGGCCGCGCTGGCCGCGCTGATGCTGGCCGAGCCCGCCCCGCAGCTGCTCCTGCTGGACGAGCCGACCAACAACCTCGACATGGCGAGCGTCCGGCAGCTCACCACGGCCCTGGAGTCGTACGAGGGAGCGCTGGTCGTGGCCAGCCACGACCTGCCGTTCCTGGAGTCGATCGGCATCACGCGCTGGCTGCTGCTGGAGGAGGGAGAACTGCGGGAAATCACGCCAGAGGCTGTCGGGTTTTCCTCCTAGCGTCGGTGGCATGACCGACTTCGCACACGATGCCATCACCCTGACCGGAGCACGGGAGAACAACCTCAAGGACGTCACCCTCCGTATCCCGAAAGGCCGGCTGACCGTGTTCACCGGCGTTTCGGGATCGGGGAAGTCGTCCGTCGTCTTCGACACGATCGCGGTGGAGTCGCAGCGCCAGCTGAACGAGACGTATCCGTGGTTCGTCCGCAACCGGCTGCCCAAGTTCGAACGGCCGCACGCGGACGGCCTGGAGCACCTCACCCCGGCGATCGTCGTCGACCAGCGGCAGGTCGGCGGCCACTCCCGGTCGACCGTCGGCACCATGACGGACGTCTACTCGGTGATCCGGGTGCTGTTCTCCCGGCACGGCACCCCGAGCGCCGGACCGGCGACGGCCTACTCGTTCAACGACCCGTCGGGCATGTGCCCCGAGTGCGACGGCATCGGCCGGACGGTACGGCCCGACTGGGACCGCATCCTGGATCCGGACCGCTCCCTCGCGGACGGGGCGGTCCGCTTTCCGCCGTTCGCCGCGGGGACCTGGCAAGGCCAGGCGTACACGAACAGCGAGGACCTCGACCCGCACAAGCCGGTGGGGCGGTTCACGGCCGCCGAGCGGGAGTTCCTGATGCGTGGGCGGCCGGGCGGCAAGGTCACCGTCAACGGCAGCGGCGGCACCTGGACCACCGAGTACGAGGGGCTGGCCGTCCGCTTCGAGCGGCTCTACCTGAAGCGGGACCTTTCGGCCATGAGCCAGAAGACCAGGGACCTGGTCCGGGCATTCCTGGTGGAGGGCACCTGCCCGGGCTGCCGTGGAGCACGGCTGAACGCGGCGGCGCTCGCGACCCGGATCAACGGCCGGTCGATCGCCGACTGCGTCCGCATGCAGGTCACGGACCTGATCGCCGTACTGAAGGAGATCGACGACCCGGTGGCCGGGCCGATCGCCTCGGCCGCCGTTTCGGCCCTGGAGCGCATCACGGCGATCGGCCTCGGCTATCTGAGCCTCGACCGGGAGACCGCCACGCTCAGCGGCGGGGAGGGGCAGCGGCTGAAGACGGTGCGGCACCTCGGCTCGAGCCTGACCGGCATGACGTACATCTTCGACGAGCCGAGCGTCGGACTGCACCCGCGGGACGTGGGCCGCCTCGGCGACCTGCTGCTGCGGCTGCGCGACAAGGGGAACACCGTGCTGGTCGTCGAGCACGACCCGGACGTCATCGCGCTCGCCGACCACGTCGTCGACATGGGGCCGGGCGCCGGTGCCGGCGGCGGCACGGTGGTCTTCGAGGGGACTCCGCGGGACCTGGCCTCCTCCGGCACGCTCACCGGGCGCTGCCTGCGCACCCGTACGGCGGTCAAGGACGCGGTGCGGGAGCCCACCGGCGAGCTGTGGGTCAAGGGCGCCGACCGGCACAACCTGCGGGACGTGACCGTACGGTTCCCGGCCGGTGTGCTCACCGCCGTGACCGGGGTCGCCGGGTCGGGGAAGAGCACCCTGGCAGCGGAGTTCACCGCCGCGCACGAACAGGCCGTGGTCGTCGACCAGTCGTCGATCGGCATCTCGGGCCGCTCCACCCCGGCGACCTACCTGGGGATCATGGACACGGTCCGGAAGGTCTTCGCCCGCGGGACGGGGACCGAGCCGGGCCTGTTCAGCTTCAACTCCCGCGGCGCCTGCGACACCTGTGAGGGCCGGGGCGTCGTCTACACCGACCTCGCCTTCATGGACCCGGTGACGACGACCTGCCACGCCTGCGAGGGGCGGCGCTTCAAGGAGGAGGTGCTGCGGCTGACCGTGCGGGGCAGGTCTGTCGCGGACGTCCTGGAGATGACCGCCGAGCAGGCCCTCGGCTTCTTCGACGACCCGGGCGTACGGCGCCGGCTGACCGCCCTGCGGGACGTCGGACTCACGTACCTGACGCTCGGGCAGCCTCTCTCCACCCTCTCCGGCGGGGAGCGGCAGCGCATCAAGCTGGCCACGCGGCTGCACCGCAGGGGCGCGGTCTACGTGCTCGACGAACCGACGACCGGCCTGCACATGGCGGACGTGGAGGGCCTCGTCGCCCTGCTGGACCGGCTGGTCGACGCGGGCAACACGGTCGTCGTGGTCGAGCACAACCTCTCCGTGGTCGCCCGGGCCGACTGGGTGATCGACCTGGGCCCGGACGGCGGCCGGGACGGCGGCCGGATCGTGTTCGAGGGAACGCCCCGGCACCTCCTGGCGGCGGCGGGCTCGTTCACCGGGGAGCATCTGCGGCGGGCGGTGGGGTCTGCGGGTTGAGTTCGAGGGGACGCTGACGGGGTACCGGCGGATGGTGGAGCAGCCCCTCAACCCGCTCCGCCGCTCCCCGGGGGGTGTCCACTCCCCCGTTCGCCCTGCATGATGGCGGCCGACGCCCGACGGGTTCCGGTCGATCCCGGAGAGCTCCGCCGGTGCGGTCCCGACACGTCCCATCCGATACGGAGTCACGCTCGTGCCCAGCAAGAAGGCCCTCGTCCGCCGCCCCGGCCCACGCCTCGCCGAAGGGCTGGTGACGCACATCGAGCGGGAGAAGGTCGACGTCGACCTCGCCGTCGAGCAGTGGGAGGCGTACGTGGAGGCCCTGCGCACGCACGGCTGGGAGACCATCGAGGTGGACCCCGCCGACGACTGCCCGGACTCGGTGTTCGTCGAGGACACGGTCGTGATGTACAAGAACGTGGCCCTGATCGCGCGCCCGGGCGCGGATTCCCGGCGCGAGGAGACCGCCGGGGTCGAGGAGGCCGTCGCCGGTCTGGGCTGCTCGGTGAACTGGATCTGGGACCCGGGCACGCTGGAGGGCGGAGACGTCCTGAAGATCGGCGACACCGTCTACGTGGGCCGGGGCGGTCGCACCAACGCCGACGGCGTCCGGCAGTTGCGTGCCGCGTTCGAGCCGCTCGGGGCGCGGGTCGTCTCCGCGCCGGTGAGCAAGGTGCTGCACCTGAAGTCGGCGGTCACGGCGCTGCCGGACGGCACGGTCATCGGACACATCCCCAAGATGGACACGCCCTCGCTGTTCGGGCGCTTCCTGCCGGTCCCCGAGGAGGCAGGCTCGCACGTCGTCCTGCTCGGCGGCGACAAGCTGCTGATGGCCGCGAGCGCTCCGAAGACCGCCGAGCTGTTCGCCGACCTCGGGTACGAACCGGTCGTCGTGGACATCGGCGAGTTCGAGAAGCTCGAGGGATGTGTGACGTGCCTCTCGGTGCGACTGCGGGAGCTGTACGTCTGACCGGAGGCGCGCATTCCCCGTCCGGGCTCCCGACCTGCGGATCCGGGGAGCCCGACGCGCAACCTGGGCGACCTCGCTGATCAGCGGCCTTACGCACACTTAACCTACGGCCTCGTAACTTACGGCAACGTAGCCTACGATGCCGTAGGTTACCTGCTCACCGCTCATACGCTTGTTCCCCTGGAGAGTCCATGACGATCACCACTCCCCACCTCGGCAGCCCGGCCGGCGCCTGGACCGACGCCCAGCTGCTGTACGCCCTGGAGGAAGTGGTCGAGAAGGAACTCAACCGGCATCTGCAGGTCGCCAAGGACTGGATGCCGCACGAGTACGTGCCCTGGAGCGACGGGCGCAACTTCCCCGGTCTGTTCGAGGACGGCGAGGCCTGGGAGAAGGAGCAGTCCAAGGTCACCGAGATCGGACGCATCGCGCTCGTCGTCAACCTTCTCACCGAGGACAACCTGCCCAGCTACCACCACGAGATCGCCTCGCTGTTCGGCCGCGACGGCGCCTGGGGAACCTGGGTGCACCGCTGGACCGCGGAGGAGGGCCGGCACGGCATCGTGATGCGGGACTACCTGCTCACCTCGCGCGCCGTGGACCCGGACAAGCTGGAGCAGTTCCGGATGGCCCACATGAGTGAGGGCTTCGAGCACGACCACCGGCACTCGATGCTGCACTCGGTCGCCTATGTGGCCTTCCAGGAGCTCGCGACCCGCGTCTCGCACCGCAACACCGGTCACCAGTCCGGGGACCCGGTCTGCGACCGCATGCTGGCGCGCATCGCCACCGACGAGAACCTGCACATGGTCTTCTACCGGAACCTGCTGAAGGCGGCCTTCGAGCTGGCGCCCGACCTGACGATGATGGCGGTGCGCGACGTCATCGTGAACTTCCGGATGCCCGGCCACGGCATGCCCGGCTTCGAGCGGGCCGCCGCGCAGATGGCGATCGGCGAGATCTACAACATGCGCATCCACCACGACGACGTGCTCCAGCCCGTGCTGCGCTTCCTGAAGGTCATGGAGATCGACGGCCTGGGCCCCGAGGGCCGCAAGGCGCAGGAGGAGCTCGGCCTGTTCATGGGCGGTCTGGACTCCGAGGCGTCGAAGTTCGACGAGAAGCTGGCCGCCCGCAAGGCCCGTATGGCGGCCCGGGCCGGCGCCTGACGCCGACCGGCACACACGAGGGACAGGGCCCCGGCCGCGACGAGCGGCCGGGGCCCTGTGCGTTCCGGTCAGCGGCAGCGCGGAAACGAGCCCGCCCCCGCGACGGGCCCCACTCCCGCGA
>NZ_JAIGQA010000149.1:0-20553 GCF_019733245.1 Streptomyces sp. WAC04114 | reverse complement strand
GTATCCGCGGGAGCGGCCGGCGGGCGGTATGCGGCCGGGCCTGGGGAGGTCGTCACCGCGGGTGCGAAGGCCGCGCCGGGCAAGGGCGGGGCCGGCGCGGGCCGGGGGACCGGGGCGAGGTCGGCCGGCCCCCTGTCGCCCACGGTGCGAGGCACCTCCAGCGTCGGGTCCTGGGTGAGGATCGCCTGCTGGAGCCGGTGCAGTTCGCGCCCCGGCTCCAGCCCCAGCCCCTCCACGAGCGCGGCGCGCACCCGGCCGAAGACCGCAAGTGCCTCGGCCTGCCGCCCGCACCGGTACAGGGCCACCATGAGCTGCCCCGAGGCACGTTCCCGCAGGGGCTCGGCGGCCACCAGGCTCTCCAGGTCGGGCAGGACCAACTGGTGCCGGCCGCAGGCGAGGGCGGCCTCGAAGTGGTCCTCCATGACATCGAGCCGGCGGTTCTGCAGAGCCGTCAGCTCCGGCCAGCAGATACCTTCCTCCGCCAGATCGGACAGGACGGGCCCGCGCCACAACGCCAGCGCCTCGCCCAGCGAGCGTCGGGCCGGTTCCACCTCGCCCGCCGCCAGGGCGGCACGGCCCGTGACCACCCGCTGCTCGTAGTCGAGCAGGTCGACGCGCTGCTGGGGCACCCGCAGCAGATAGCCGGGCGCGCGGGTCAGCAGCTCGGGACCCTGCTCGCCGCGCGGTGGCCGGGACAGGACGCCGCGCAGCTTCCAGACGGCGTTCTGCAGGATCTTGCGCGCGGTCATGGGCGCTTCGTCGTCGGCCCACAGGGCCGACAGCATCTGGCTGGTGGACACCACCTTGTTCGCGTGCAGCAGGAGATACGCCAGTACGGCGCGCTGCCGGTGCCCGCCCAGGTCGACCAGGCTGCCCGGCGGTCCTCCCGCCGGCTCGACCTCAAGTGGTCCCAGTAGGCGGAACTGCATGAACTCCCCCGTTTCACTTGCTCCGGCGTGCTGCGTTACCCGGGACCGGTGCGTCGCCCGACAGCTCGTCGACGCGGTCCGTTTTCCGTGGTGCCTCCGGTCGGGCGGCCGGCCCGGTCATGGCGGGCCGACCGACCGGAATGTCCTGGTGGCCCGCCGGTGGGGGGAGGCGGCGGACCCAGGGATGGATCAGCGGCCCGCGGCGGTGAGTTCGTCGCCGGCCTGCTTGCGCAACAGTGTGCACACGTCGTGCATTCCGGCGTAGAGCTGTCCCAGCTCGGCGTCTGTGACATAAATCGAGGGTTCAAAACGCAACGTCCCGACCGCGCTGGCCGTCGGGAACGTCCGTACCCGGTGCCGGCGCAGCAGGTGACCCGCCAGGAAGTAGCCGAACAGGCCGCTCTGCGCGATCTGCCGCAGCTCCGGCGACGACGCCTCGGACTGGTCGTGGAACTCCAGGCCCTGCATCAGTCCGTGTCCGCGGACGTCGGCCACCACGTCGGGGAATTCCGCCCGCAGCGCGTCGAGTTTCGCGCGCAGCGCCGCGCCGCGTTCCTCGGCCTGCCGGTAGGCCGCGCCCCCGTCCCGTTCCAGCAGTTCGAGGACCTTCAGGGCGATGTGGCAGGAGAAGCTGTCCTTGGCGAAGGTCGAGCTGTGCACGATCTCGAAGTCCCGGCGGTAACGCTTCTCGCGCACCAGCATCACGGACGCCTTCGCGATGCCGCCGCCGAGCGTCTTGGCCAGGGTGTAGTAGTCACCGCGCAGGCCGGTCCGGGAACTGGCGAGCAGGGTACCGGTGCGGCCCATTCCGCTCTGGATCTCGTCGACGACGACGGGACAGTCGATCCGGTCGCAGAACTCCTGGATCTCCCGGGCGAAGGCGCGGGACAGGACGCAGATTCCGCCTTCTCCCTGGATCGGTTCGACGAGGAAGGCGCAGAACACGGGGAACTCGTGCTCCGTCACCGTGATCCTGCCGTTCTGCGTGGTCAGGCCGAGCAGGACCCTGCGTTCACGCGCGTAGACCGCGTTCAGGTCCTCGGGGCTGTTGTGCGGGACGAACCGCGCCTGTGCGGCCAGGGACTTGAAGGGCAGCCGGTAGCCCTCGTTGTGGGTCAGCTGCACACTGCCGGCGAGCTTGCCGTGGAAGCCGCCCTCCAGGGCGAGGAACAGCGGCGGGGCCGCGGCGACCTCGTCGTTGTGGCGTCTGATCGCCGCCTCCAGCAAGCGGAGGGCATCGTTGTCGTCGGCCGCGAGGGCCACCCCGAGGCGGGCGGCCGCCTCCCCGTGGACGGTGGCGGACCCGTCGGCCACCGCGGCGCGCGCCCGCACGAGTCCGGCGTCAACGGAGCCGAGCAGTTCGGACACGCGGATGCCCCGGTCCAGTTCGGCGTGCTTCACTGCGGCTTCCACCGCTTCCGCGCCACTGTTCCCGAAGATGGCGTAATAAGGCTCGTCGTCGGAGAGTTCACGCGCGATGATGCGGTTCAGCTCGGCGGCCAGCCGGTTGGCGTACGGGTGGCGCGAGAACTGGGCGTGGATCGGTGTATGTTCGGCGAGCAGTTCACGGGCGTACGCGGTGATCTCGGGGTGGTGATGGCCGAGCAGCACCGAGCCGTAACCGCCGGCGAAGTCCACGACCGGGAACTCGGTACCGTCGTCGTCCCGTACGTACAGCGTGTTCCGCTCGGCGCGCACGTACTCCACCGCCAGTCCCGCGGTGTCGAGTACCTGGCGGAGATAGGGCTCGGCGAGTTCGCGTTCCGCGGCTGCGGCGGAGGTCTCAGTCATGTCCTCAGGGTCCGATGGACGGGTAAACATCCGGTCACTGAAAGGTCATCGGTGACGGTCGGTCACTGAAGGCCCCCCGGTTACCCGGGCATGAAGGATCCGCGAGACGCCGCGACTACGTTGATTGCGCCGGCTGCCCCTCCATGTGCGGACGGCACTGACGTGTCCCGTGACCCATCGGAGAGTGGCATGAATTCCGCGTCCGCCGAACTCGAACACGCTGCCGTGCGTTCCGGGCACGAGCCGGTACGCCCGGACCGGTTGCGCGGGGTGATGTCCCGCTTCGCCACCGGCGTCACGGTCCTCACCGTGGGCGGGGAGCACCTGCACGCCATGACGGCGAACGCCTTCAGCTCGGTCTCCCTCGATCCCCCGTCGGTGCTGTGCAGCGTGGGCCACAGCGCGGTCATGCACGGCGCGCTCACCGGGGCCGGGCGTTTCGCCGTGAACATACTCGGCGCCCACCAGGAGCCGGTCGCCCGGCACTTCGCCGACAAGAGCCGCACGCTGGGTGCCGCCCAGTTCGAACGCGTCGACTGGCGCGCCGGCGAGCACACGGGCGCGCCGCTGCTCGACGACTCCGTGGCGTGGCTGGAGTGCGAGCTGACCGAGTCGCACGCGTTCGGCGACCACACCATCTTCATCGGCACCGTGCTGGCGGCGGGCGAGGGCGGCACCGGTGACGAACTGCTCTTCGTCAACGGCCGCTTCGGGAAGCCGGCCACCGGCTCCTGACCGCCTGGCGGCCACGGCCCGAACGCCGCCGGTCCGGCGGACACGGAAAGGGCGGCACCACCCACCGGTGGTGCCGCCCTTTCCGTGTGTCATCACCTGCCGTGTGACAGGCCTCCCGCCGCCGCGGGAGGCCGGCCGTCACAGGAAGTACGTGCCCGGGTCCATGCCGACCAGGACCCGCCCCTGGACCTCCAGGTTGGCGTCCCGCTGGACCAGGGCGTGCAGCGAGAAGCCCTGGATGTCGCGGTGGAACCGCTGCAGGGCGACCTCGCGCCGGATGACCGAGCCGCCGCTCGCCGCGTACAGCAGCTCGACGGACTCCTTGGCGAGCTGCGCCGCGTACGCCGTCCGGCCGCGGATCACCGCCTTCTGCTCGTCGGTGGGCTGCTCGCCGGCGTCGGCGCTGGTCTGCAGGACCTCCAGCCACAGGTCGGCCAGGCTCTCGGCGGCGTCGATCTTGTTGGCCGCCGTGGCGACCTGGATCTGCGTGAGCGGGTGCAGCTTCTGGTCGGTCCAGTCGGTGTAGGTGATGCCACGCCCGGGGAGGCGCTCGAGGAACAGCTCGTACGCGCCGCGCGCGATGCCGGTGAAGGCGGCCGCGACGCCGGACAGGACGTAGCCGAGCAGCCCGTAGTTGCGGCCGGTGGCGCCCGTGTTCTCGCGGTCGCCGGTCGCGCTGACCATGGCCTCCTCCAGGGAGACCACGCGGTGGGCGGGCACGAACACGTCCTCGGCGCTGGTGGTGCAGCTGCCGGTGGCCGCTCCCGCGCTGACGTGCCAGTCGTCGGTGACCTCCAGCTCGGAGACCGGGACCAGCGCGACGAGTTCCTCGTGGGTCCCGTCGGGGCGCTCGACCATCGCGGCGAGCAGGTCCCAGTCGGCGCCCCGGACCCCGGAGTTGTAGCGCCACGTGCCGTTGAGGCGGTAGCCGCCGTCGACGGGGGCGAGAGTGCCGGTCGGGGCGAAGACGATGGACACCCGGGTGTCGCCGCCCTCGAACACCTCCTTCTGCGCCCGGTCGGGGTAGAGGGAGGCGCACCAGGTGCTGGTGAGCCAGACCATGGTCAGCCAGCCGGTGGACGGGCAGCCGCGCGCGACCTCGGCGATGACCTTGAACTGATCGGCCACGCCGAAGTCGAGCCCGCCGTGGGCACGGGGCACCGCGGCGCGGAACACCCCCGCCTTTTGAAGCAGTTGGATGTTCTCCTCGGGGATCCAACGCCGTTCCTCCGCGTCCGCGCCGTTCGCGCGCAGCGTGGGGACGGCATCGCGTACGGCGTCCAGCACGGTCGCCAGTTCCTTCTGGTCGGTCACTGTCTCTCCGAATCTCGTCGGGCCATCTGGGGGTTTCCGGCACGGCGGAGCCCCCCTGGCACACCAGGGGGGCTGCCTCTCGCACTAGTCGGCGACGAGGCCGGTCGCGGCCACCGGGCGGTCGATGGCCATCAGCCAGCGGCCGTCGTCGGTCTTGCGGAGCACATCGGTGCAGACGCCTTCCAGCCGGACCGGCTCACCGTCCGGGCCGGTGGTGTCGATGGAGTACTCGACACCGATCAGCGCCACGTCTCCGGCCACGTACGAGTGGGTGACGCTCGCCTTGAGCGTCGGCTTCGAGGCCAGGAACTCCTTGAAGAACGCCAGCCGGTCGGCGCCGGTCAGGGGCTCGCCGGAGAAGTTCGAGACGGAGTCGTCGAGGTAGAGGCGGTTGAACAGCTCGCCGTCACCCGAGTTGAAGACCTGGATGAAGATCTCGTTCTGGATGTCGGTGTCGGCGGTGAGGTCGGGGCGTTCCGGGTCGAAGGGGACGGTGAAGGACGTGGCTGACATGGGGATACGGTTCCCTTCCAGGGGGTGGGTGGGTGATGCCTCGGTGGTCATTCCTCGCCCGCTGCCTGCCGGGCGGCACGCAGACCGGACTCGATGGCGCCGTCGATGTAGCCGCTCCAGCCGTTGGCTATGTCGCCGCTGGCGAAGGAGAGCCGCCCGCTGGTGTAGGTGACCTCCGGGTAGAGCGTGGTGAGCTGCTTCGGCTTGCGGTACGCCCAGCCGCCGCGCGCGTAGGGGTCGCGGCCCCAGTCGTGCGCCTTGACGCCGATGATGTCCAGGTTCACGCCGAGCTGCTGCACGGCCTTCTTCACCTGGGCGGTGCTGGTCGGGTCGAGCTTGGGATCGGTGCTGAAGGCGACGTAGAGCATGCCTTCGGACGTCTCCTTGAACGGCAGCAGCATGGGGATCGGCGAGCCACCCTCGGCGCCCTGGCCGTAGACCCGGCCGGCTCCCTTGCGGGCGTGGATCCACAGCTTGACCGCGTTCGCCACGGCGATGCCCTGGGTGGTGGCGGTGGTGAGCGCGGCGGGCAGGGACGGGCTGAACTTGACCGTGCTCAGGGAGTTGACCGGCATCGCGACGACGACCGCGGTGGCGCTGTAGCGGGTGCCGGAGGTGGTGGTGACGTACACCAGGGATCCGGTGTCGTTCACCGAGGCGACCGGCGAGCTGAGTTTGATCGTCGGCTTGGCCTCGTTGACCATCGCCTGGAGCAGGGCCTTGGTGCCCTTGGCGATACGCCAGCGCATGGTGTCGTTCCAGCCGGCGTTGGTGTGGCCGGCCAGCGCCCACCAGTGGGCGAACATGGTGAAGGCTCCGGCAGCGCTCGAGCCGCCCGCGTAGACCGCCGTCTGCCCGTTGACGAGGAGTTCCTCCTCGGGCGTGAGGGCGAGTTGGGTCAGGCGGTCGCGCAGCGTCAGCTTGTCCAGACTCTGCAGCAGGTCGGCCCGGTACAGCGGCTGGAAGGGCTTCTCGAAGTACGTCCGCGTGCCGTCGAACATGCGCTCGAAGACCGCGCCCATCCGGCCGAAGCCGTCCTCGGGCGTGAACTGCCTCGGGCCGGCCGGCGTCGGCAGCCACGTGGTCGAGATCGGCTCGTCCTCCTCCAGCGCCAGCTTGTAGCGCGTGAGTTCGGCGCCGAGGTAGGGCTGGGTCGGCTCGACCCAGGTCCCGCCGCGCTCGATCAGCTGACCGCCGTAGGTGTCCGTCCAGGTGCGGCCGCCGATGCGGTCGCGGGCCTCCAGGACGAGCACCCGCTTGCCGCGGGCGCGCAGTTCGCGGGCCGCGGTGATGCCGGCGAAACCCGCGCCGATGACGATGACGTCCCAGTCCGCCGCGGCGCCGCGGGTGGCGGCCGAGGCGGCCGGGGCGAGCGGAGTCAGGGCGGGTACCGCGACGGCGGCCGCCCCGGCCGCCTTGAGCAGGGTGCGGCGCGTCGGCCGCCGCCCGCCGATGGGTCCGGTGCTGTGCATGGTGCTGTGTGTCCCCCGTGTACTCGGTGCGGGCCCGCCGTGCGGGACCGGCATCTCACTCATGAGCCAAGGTGTTTTCGGTTCTGCGGGCCGCGGCGCTCGCGCCGGTCAGCTCGCCTGGCCGTACGGGTCGTCGATGGCGTAGCGCCACACCCCGTCCTCGCCCCGGGTCAGCACGTCCACCCCGACACCGGCCAGGTGGTCGGTGGTGCCGTCGGTGCCGGGGATGTCGATCGTCCAGTCGACGATCATCAGCGCGGTCTCGCCGGTCACGAACACCTGCCGGGGCTTGGCCGCCATGCGCGGCCCGGCCTCGAGGAATTCCCGCTGGTACTTCCGGCGTTCGTCACCGGTGAGCGGCTTGCCCGGTTCCCAGACGGCGACGGCGTCGGCGGTGTAGAACTTCTCGACCGTCTCGTAGTCGCCGGCGTTGACGGCCTCGACGTAGCGGGCGGTGTGGTTTTCCAGTTCCGCGACGATCTCGGACATGGCGGAAATCGACCTGCCTTCTTGGCTGGAGAAACGTTTGAGGGGAACGTTCAGGGAAAGGAACGTCCACGCGGCTGTTGCACGGGCAGTGCGGGTGCTCGTGCATTTCCGTGGCCGACACTATTCGGGCGGGTTCAACGTTCCAGCCACGCTGCGGTAATGCCGTGGTCTCCCCGCGGGCGGGGCACGACATGACAGTGCCGCCGGGCGACAGTGCGAGTCGCCCGGCGGCACGTGATCCGGTTGAGGGGGGAAGGCCGGAGGCCCTCTCAGGCCCGGCGCACCTGGCCGTCCCAGCGCCAGGCGCCGCGGCGCGGCAGCCCGGGCAGTGCGGCGCGCCCGGTGCACCACAGCAGGGTCTCGGCGGGGGAGTGACCGGTGGGCGCGTCGGGGAAGAGCCGCTCGACCACCGGCGCCGCCAAGGCGTCCGACGGGGTGTACTCCACGCCTACCGCCTGCGCGATGTCCCGCCCGTGCACGACGAGTTCGAGCACACCCATCGCGGCGAAGCCGGCCGCGTCGGAGTGGCCGTAGGGGTGCCAGGCGCGGACCTCCGGCGGGGTGTCGCGGACGGTGCCGGCGAGCAGCGTGCCCGCGATCCGGATGCCCTCCAGGGCGGCCGGGACGGGGGCGTGAGCGTCGATCGAGGAGAACAGGGTGATGTAGCGGTCGGTGGGGCGGGCGATGAGCAGACCCGCGTACCCCACCACCCCGAGCGCGATGTGCGAGAGGGTCTCCCGACAGCTCCAGTCCAGATCACCCGCCTTTCCGCGCCAGTCCTGATCGGCTCCCTTTTCCAGTGCCGAGGTCGTGTCCTCGGCCGCCGTCGTTACGAGTTCGGGCCATGAAAGAGTCATGTGGGGATGTTCCCACACGGGCCTTTACGGGCACCGTCCGATCATTTCCCGGTCAGTGCCCGGTAATCGTCGGGTAATTGCGCGTCAGATGCCCTCCGGTTTCCGGAGGTACGGCAGTGATGACCGGGCGATGAGTGTTCCCTTACTCATTTTTCCAAGCCCCTCGTTAAGGTTTTGAACAGCCGGGGAGCGTACGGGTTCTCACGCCTTACGGCCGGCAGTAGGAATCACAATCGAGGAGCCGGAATGGCCACGAACGACGACCTGGCAGCCGTACTGGAAGCCGTGGACAGCATCGTCCCGACCCTGCGCGAGAACGGCCGCGCCGCCGAGGACCGCGGCTGGCTGCTCGACGAGAGCATCGAACTCCTGGAGAAGGCCGGGGTGTTCCGCATGGCCGTGCCGCGCCGGTTCGGCGGGCTCGACCTGCCGCTCGCCGACCAGGCCCGGGTCATCACCGAGATCGGCCGCGGCTGCCCCGCCGCCGCCTGGGTGACGATGGTCTGGGTGACGAGCACCTGGACGGCCACGCTCTACCCCGACCGGGCCCAGGAGGAGGTCTTCGCCTCCGGCTCCGTCAAGATCTCCAGCGCGTTCGCGCCGACCGGCGTCGCCGTCCCCACCGAGGGCGGCTACCTCCTCAACGGCACCTGGAAGTTCAACACCGGCTGCAAGGGCGCCGACTGGGACTTCACCGCCGCGATGGTGCGCAACCCCGACGGCACCGAGGGCGAGATCATGGCCCTGGTCCCCATGTCGGACCTCAAGATCGTGGACGACTGGGACGTCTCGGCCGGCGCCGCCACCGGCAGTGCCACCGCGGTCGCCGAGGACGTCTTCGTGCCGGCCCACCACGCCGTGTCCTTCGAGGAGGTCATGGTCAGCGCGACCGGCGACCGCTCCAACATGGGCGCCACCGGCCGCAACTACGGCCTGCTCAGCTTCGTCATGGCCGAGTGTGCCGCCGTGTTCATCGGCATCGCCCGCGGCGCGTACGAGCTGTTCCTGGAGCGCCTCCCCGGACGGGGCATCACCTACACCGACTGGACCGACCAGAAGCTGCACCCGCTCACACAGATCCAGGTCGCCACGGCCGCCAACAAGATCGACGCCGCCGAGGCCCTGTCGGCCCGTTGGCTCACCCTCCTCCAGGAGCGCGCCGACGCCGGCGAGCAGCCCACCGACGAGGAGAAGGCCATCGTGCGCGGCCAGACCGGCTTCGCCGCCCAACTGGCCAAGGAGGCGGTGGAGATCCTCCACAACGCCAGCGGCGGCTCCGTCATCCGGCGCGACGTCCACCTGCAGCGCTTCCACCGCGACATCCAGGGCTTCTCGCTGCACGCGCTCGCCAACGCCGACGTCAATCTCGAACTCCAGGGCCGCGTCCTGGTCGGCCTGGAGCCCGGCACCGTCTTCCTCTGAGTCGACGCCCCGGACCCCCTCTTTCAGCGGCGCGCCCCGCGTGCCGGTTCGCTCAGCAACACCACTTTCGTACTGGAGGAACTGATTCATGGGTGACAACCACACCTCGGTGTCGGTGCTCGGCCTCGGCCTGATGGGGCAGGCCCTGGCCGCCGCCTTCCTGAAGGCGGGTCACGCCACCACCGTGTGGAACCGATCCGCGGACAAGGCCGATGGCCTCGTCAAGGACGGCGCGGTCCTCGCCGCGAAGCCCGCCGACGCCGTCGCCGCGAGTGACCTCGTGATCGTCTGCGTGTCGACGTACGACGTGGTGCACGACGTCATCGGCTCGCTCGGCGACGCCCTGCGCGGCAAGACCGTCGTCAACCTGACCACGGGCTCCTCCGAGCAGGCCCGGCAGACCGCCGAGTGGGCGGAGAAGAACGGCGCCAAGTACCTCGACGGCGCCATCATGATCACCCCGCCCGGAATCGGCGCCGAGACCTCCGTCCTCTTCTACGCGGGCGACCAGGCCACCTTCGACGCGCACGAGCCCGTGCTGAAGCTCCTCGGCGGCGGCACCACCTACCTCGGCACCGACCACGGCAAGCCCGCCCTGTTCGACGTGTCGCTGCTCGGCCTGATGTGGGGCGCCCTCAACAGCTTCCTGCACGGCGTGGCCATCGTGGAGACCGGCGGCGTCAAGGCGCAGGAGTTCCTGCCGTGGGCCCACATGTGGCTCGACGCCATCAAGATGTTCACCGCCGACTACGCCGCGCAGATCGACGCCGGCGACGAGAAGTTCCCGGCCAACGACGCCACGCTGGAGACGCACCTGGGCGCGCTCAAGCACCTCGTCGAGGAGTCCGAGGCGCTCGGTGTCGACACCGAACTGCCCAAGTACTCCGAGGCGCTGATGGAGGGCATCATCGCCCAGGGCCACGCCAAGAACAGCTACGCCAGCGTCGTGAAGGCGTACCGCCGCCCGCAGAAGTGACCGGGCCCGGTATTCGCTTCACCCCCTGACGAAGGGGCCGGTTCCGAACCCCCGTCGGAACCGGCCCCTTCCCCATGCCCGAAATTCCGGCGCGGAATCGGACGCGCCCGACCACCTCATTCCCTCTTTTCCGTCCGCCGATCCCGTGCGCTTTCCGTCCCGCAATTCCCGCTCTTCGCGAAAGGTGTGTTCCATGACCGAGAACGGCGACAGCACGACCCCCCGCGCCCACGGACGCGTCACCAGAAGAACCGTCCTCAAGGCGGCGGGCGCCACCGCGCTCGCCGCCGGTGCGGTCACCGCGACGGCGTCCTCCTCCGCCGCGGCGGACGGCAAGCCGTACGACGCCATCGTCGTCGGCGCCGGGTACGCGGGCGGCACGGTCGCCCGCGAACTGGGCGCCCGCGGCATGAGGGTCCTGGTCCTGGAGGCCCGCGGCCGGATCGGCGGCCGCATCGAACCCGGCACCCTGGCCGGGCAGCACATCGAACTCGGCGGCGGCTGGTTCGGCCCCGGCCAGGACCTCGTGGCCCGCGAACTGAAGCGCTACTCGCTGACCACCACCGAGGACGTCCACGCCACCCGCATGGTCATGCCCGGACCGGACGGCTACGCCAGCCACTCCCCGCAGGAGGCGGGCGCCCGCCTCAACAGCCTCTTCGCGGACTTCTACGCCGGCTCCGAGCAGTACTTCGAGCGGCCCTACGAGCCGCTCCACCGCAAGGACCTGCTGGCGTCCGTGGACCGCCTCTCGCTCGCCGACCGCATCGACCGGCTCCAGCTGACCGGCGTCGACCACGACTGGGTGAGCGGCGCCACCTCGGTGTTCGCGGGCGGCAACCGCACGGGCTCCCTCACCGGCCTCGCCCAGTGGTACCAGCTCGCCGGCGGCACCTACGACAAGTTCCTCTCGGTGATGAGCGAGCTGCCCGAGGGCGGCATGATCTCCATCCTGGAGCGGATGCTGCGCGAGTCCGGCGCGACCGTCAGCTTCAACTCGCCGGTCACGGCGATCCGCGAGCGCGGCGGCCTCACCCACGTCGAGGTCCGCGGCGGCAGGGTTCACCAGGCCCCGGTGGTCGTGCTCGCCACGCCCGTCAACATGTGGTCCACGCTCACCTTCGAGCCGGGCCTGCCCAAGGTGTACGCCGACGCCGCCCGTGAGGGCATCGGCGTCCCGCACGCCACCAAGCTGTGGCTGCGTGTGCGGGGCACCTCCGAGGCGGTGTCCGCCCAGGCCCCGGAGGGCGCCCCGATCCTGCTGCTGATCCCGCAGAAGCCGCTGCCCGACGGGCGTATCTTCGTCGCCTTCACCGGTCCCGCCCTCGACGTGTCCGACCCGCAGGCGGTACGCGCCGCCGTCCGCGGACTGCTGCCGGAGGCCAGGGTCGTCGAGTACCGGGCGAAGGAGTGGCACAAGGACCCGTGGGCGCGCGGCGGCTGGGGCCTGCGCCGGCCGGGACAGCTCCTGCGTCAGCTGCCGGACATCCAGCAGCCGTTCGGCCGCATCGTCTTCGCGGGCGGTGACATAGCGAGCGGCTGGAACGGAGCCTTCGTCGAAGGCGCCCTGGAGTCCGGCTTCCGAGCCGCGGAACAGGCCGCGACCCTCGCGGGCTGACCGACGGCAGCGCCATGACCGGGCGGCGGAGAACGGGGAGTGCGGTCCCCGTCCACCGCCCGGTCATGGCGCCTTCTTCTTTTTCCTCTCCTTTTTCGTCCGGACCGAATTACCGAAGCGAGGCCGGACACTGAGAAGGGTGAGAGACCCCCCTGCCTACGATCGGGCCGAACATTTCCCCACTCAGCAGTCTTGCGGTAATTCGGCCGAAAGGGCAGTCGAGCGCGATGACGAATCAGCACCAGTCCGAATCGATCGGGACGCGCCGTGCACGGAGCGAGGACATCGCGGTCGTCGGCCTTTCCTGCCGTCTGCCCGGTGCGGAGAATCCCGAGGCCTTCTGGGACCTGCTCAGCACCGGCACCTCCGCCATCACCCCGGTCCCGGCGGACCGCCTGAAGCCAGCGACCTCCGAGGCCGCGTCCGAGGACGCCGGACCCGGCCTGCGCCGCGGGGGCTTCCTGGAGCGCGTCGACACCTTCGACGCCGGCTTCTTCGGCATCGCCCCCCGCGAGGCCCGCGTCATGGACCCGCAGCAGCGCCTCGTGCTCGAACTGGCCTGGGAGGCACTGGAGAACGCCGGAATCGTCCCGGGCACCCTGCGCGGCAGCCGCACCGCCGTGTTCGTCGGCACCCTGCGCGACGACTATGCCGCGCTGCTCTACCAGCACGGCGCACGGGCCGTCACCCAGCACACCATGACCGGCGTCAACCGCGGCGTGATCGCCAACCGGGTCTCCTACCACCTCGGCCTGCGAGGCCCCAGCCTCACCGTCGACTCGGCCCAGTCCTCCTCGCTGGTCGCCGTGCACCTGGCGTGCGAGTCGCTGCGCGCCGGCGAGTCCGACGCCGCCATCGTCGCCGGAGTCAACCTCAACATCCTCGCCGAGGCCGCGGTGGCCGGAGAGCGCTTCGGCGGCCTCTCGCCCGACGGCACCACCTACGCCTTCGACGCCCGCGCCAACGGCTTCGTACGCGGCGAGGGCGGCGGCGCCGTCGTCCTCAAGCCGCTGTCCCGGGCCCTCGCGGACGGCGACGACGTCCTCGGCGTGATCCACGCCAGCGCCGTCAACAACGACGGATCCACCCCCGGACTGACCGTGCCCGGCCAGGAGACCCAGGAGCGGGTCCTGCGCGAGGCCTACGAACGCGGCGGCCTCGCCCCCGACGCCGTCCAGTACGTCGAACTGCACGGCACCGGCACGCCGGTCGGCGACCCCATTGAGGCCGCCGCACTGGGCGCGGTGCTGGGCACGGCCCGCTCCGGCGCCGGTCCGCTGCGGGTCGGGTCCGCGAAGACCAACGTGGGCCACCTGGAGGGCGCCGCGGGCATCGTCGGCCTGATCAAGACCCTGCTGGCCCTGCGCCACCGCCGCCTGCCCGCCAGCCTCAACTTCGACACCCCGAACCCGGCGATCCCGCTGGCCGAACTCGGCCTGGAGGTGCAGCGCGAGACGGGGGACTGGCCCGCCCCCGACCGGGCGCTCATCGCCGGTGTCTCCTCGTTCGGCATGGGCGGCACCAACGCCCACGTCGTCGTGGGGGAGGGACCGGCCACACCGGCACCGGCCGAGGCCCCGGACGGGGACGGCGTCCTGTTGCCCTGGGTCGTCTCCGGCCGCGACGCCGCCGCCCTCGCCGCGCAGGCGGACCGGCTGAGCGCCGCCGTGAGCGCCGAACCCGGGCCCCGCCCCGAGGACATCGGCCACTCCCTGGCCACCACCCGCACCGTCTTCGACCACCGGGCCGTCGTCCTCGCCGACGACCGGGCCGGCATGATCGCCGGCCTGACCGCCCTGGCCGGGGGCCGCGCCGCCGCGCAGGTCGTCACCGGAGCCGTCCGCCCCGGCACGACGGCCTTCCTGTTCACCGGGCAGGGCGCCCAGCGCGCCGCCATGGGACGCGAACTGCGCGACGCCTTCCCGGCGTTCCGCGCCGCCTTCGACGAGGTGTGCCGGGCCTTCGCCCCGCTGCTGGAGCGGCCCCTCGCCGAGGTGGTCGACTCCGGGACCGGTCTGGACGACACCGCCTGGACCCAGCCCGCGCTCTTCGCCGTCGAGGTCGCCCTGTACCGCCTCGTCACCTCCTGGGGCATCACCCCGGGCCATGTGGCCGGGCACTCCATCGGGGAGATCGCCGCCGCCCATGTCGCGGGCGTGCTGTCCCTCGACGACGCCGCCCGGCTGGTCGCCGCCCGGGGCCGTCTGATGCAGGAACTGCCCGCCGGCGGCGCCATGGTCGCCGTCGAGGCCACCGAGGACGAGGTGCTGCCGCTGCTCGCCGCGCAGGACGGGCCGGTGGCCGTCGCCGCCGTCAACGGGCCCCGCGCGACGGTGCTCTCGGGCGCGCTCGACAGCGTCACCGCCGTCGCCGACCAGCTCGCCGCGCAGGGCCGCAGGACCCGCCGCCTCACGGTCAGCCACGCCTTCCACTCGCCGCTGATGGACCCGATGCTGGAGCGCTTCCGCGCGGTCGTGGAGGAGCTGACGTTCCACGAGCCGCGGATCGCCGCCGTGTCCACGGTCACCGGCACCGCCGTCGCACCGGGCGAGTGGACCTCGCCCGCCTACTGGGTCGAGCAGGTGCGCCGTCCGGTCCGCTTCCTCGGCGCCGTCCGCGCCCTGGAGGACCTGGGCGCCGCCACCCTGCTGGAACTGGGCCCCGACGGCGTCCTGACCGCCCTGGCCGCGGCGAGTGCCCGCGACACCGGGGTCACCGCTCCCGTCGCCACGCTCCGCGCCGGACGCGCCGAGGTCCGTTCCCTGCTCACCGGCGTCGCCGCCGCGTTCGTCCGTGGCACACCCGTCGACTGGGCGGCCGTGCACGCCGACGGCCCGGGCCGCCGCGTCCCGCTGCCCACCTACGCCTTCCAGCGCGAGCGCCACTGGATCGACGGCCCGGTCGCCGCCCTCGCCGTCCAGGAATCCGCGACGGCCCTGCCCGAAGCCGGGACCGCCGCCGCAGAAGCCGCGACCGCCGCCTCAGCTCCGGCCGCGCCGGCCCCGCACGCCCTCGACGCCACCGCTCTCGTGCTGGAGCAGGTCGCAGCCGTCCTGGAGCACACCGACGTCCGGCGCGTCGACCCGCATGCCGCGTTCAAGGACCTCGGCTTCGACTCCCTGATGACCGTCGAGCTGCGCGACGCCCTTGCCACCGCGACCGGCCTGAAGCTGGCCGGCGGCCTGCTGTTCGACCACCCCACCCCGGCCGCCCTCATCGCCCACCTCACCACCCTCCTCGCCGGCCCGGGCACGGCCACCGCCATCGAGGACCGCCCGGGCAGCACCCCCGACATGGCGCACGAGCCCATCGCCATCGTCGGCATGGCCTGCCGCTACCCGGGTGGCGTCACCTCTCCCGAGGAGCTGTGGAACCTCGTCGCCGACGGCCGGGACGCCATATCCGGCTTCCCCGGCGACCGCGGCTGGGACACGGGCCTGTACGACGCCGACCCCACGCACGGCGGTCACAGCACCGTCCGCGAGGGCGGCTTCCTGCACGACGCCGCCCTGTTCGACAACGACTTCTTCGGGATCTCGCCCCGCGAGGCCCTCGCCATGGACCCGCAGCAGCGCCTCCTCCTGGAGACCGCGTGGGAGGCCGTCGAGCGGGCCGGCCTGGACGCCACCGTCCTCAAGGGCAGCCGTACCGGCGTGTTCGTGGGCGCCACCACCCTCGACTACGGGCCCCGGATGCACGAGGCCCCCGACACCGTCGAGGGACACCTCCTCACCGGCACCACACCGAGCGTCATGTCCGGCCGCATCGCCTACCAGCTCGGTCTGCTCGGCCCGGCGGTCACCGTCGACACGGCCTGCTCGTCCTCGCTGGTCGCCCTGCACATGGCGGTGCGCTCCCTGCGCTCGGGCGAGACCAACCTGGCCCTCGCGGGCGGCGCGACGGTCATGTCGTCGCCCGGCATGTTCGTGGAGTTCTCCCGCCAGCGCGGCCTGGCGGCGGACGGCCGTTCCAAGTCCTTCGCCGCGTCCGCCGACGGCACGTCCTGGGCCGAGGGCGTCGGCCTCCTGGTCGTGGAGCGCCTGTCGGACGCGATCCGCAACGGGCACCGGGTGCTGGCGGTGGTGCGGGGCAGCGCGATCAACCAGGACGGCACCGGCAACGGCCTCACCGCCCCGGTCGGCCCCTCCCAGCAGCGCGTCATCCGCGACGCCCTCTCCGACGCCCGGCTCACCCCGGCCGAGGTGGACGCGGTGGAGGCGCACGGCACGGGCACGCGGCTGGGCGACCCGATCGAGGCGCAGGCACTGCTGGCGACGTACGGCCAGGACCGCGAACAACCCTTGTTCCTCGGGTCGTTGAAGTCGAACATCGGGCACGCTCAGGCCGCAGCGGGTGTGGGTGGTGTGATCAAGATGGTGCAGGCGATGCGGCACGGTGTGCTGCCGCGGACGCTGCACGTGGACGAGCCGTCGCCGTTCGTGGAGTGGGACACGGGTGCGGTCGAGTTGCTGACCGAGGAACGTGAGTGGACCGCCCGGGACGGTGAGCCCCGTCGCGCGGGTGTCTCCTCCTTCGGCATCAGCGGGACCAACGCACATGTGGTGGTCGAGGAGTTCGTGGCACCCGAGGAGGCGTCCGTCGAGAGGCCGGAGCCGTCCGGGCCCGTACCGTTCGTGCTGTCCGCGCGGGACGAGGCGGCGCTGCGCGCCCAGGCCCGGCGCCTGCACGACGTCGTCACGGGGAACGGCACGCACCCCGCCGACCTCGGCGCGTCCCTCGCCCTCACCCGCACCGCCCTGCCGTACCGCGCCGTGGTCACCGCCACGGACACCGCCACGCTTCTCACCGGCCTCGCCGCCCTGGCCGACGGCGAGGAGACCGCGCAGGTCGTCACCGGCAGCGCCGCGGGCGCGGGCCGCACCGCCTTCCTGTTCACCGGGCAGGGCGCCCAGCGCACCGGCATGGGCCGCGAACTGTACGCCGCCTCATCGGTGTTCGCGGCGGCGCTGGACGAGGTGTGCGCCGCCCTCGACGAGCACCTCGAACTGCCGCTGCGCACGGTGATGTTCGCCGAAGCGGACACCGAGCCCGCCCGGCTGCTGCACCGCACCGCCTACACCCAGCCCGCCCTGTTCGCCGTAGAGGTCGCCCTGTTCCGGCTCCTCGCCCACCACGGCACGACACCGGACCTGCTCGCCGGGCACTCCATCGGCGAGCTCGCCGCGGCCCACGTCGCGGGCGTGCTGTCCCTCGCCGACGCGGCCCGCCTGGTCGCGGCCCGGGGACGTCTCATGGAAGCGGCACGCGCGGGCGGCGCCATGATCGCCGTGGAGGCCACTGAAGCCGAACTCGCCGACGACCTGCACAAGGCGGCGGGCCGGTTCGACCTCGCCGCCGTCAACGCCCCCGACTCCCTCGTGCTCTCGGGCGACGAGGACGCCGTCGAGGAACTCGCCGGACAGTGGCGCGCCCGGGGCCGCCGCACCCGCCGGCTCCAGGTCAGCCACGCCTTCCACTCGCCGCACATGGACGAGATCCTGGACGAGTTCCGCGCGGTCGCCGAAGGCCTCAGCTTCCACGCGCCACGCATCCCGATCGTCTCCACGGTCACCGGCGAACTCGCCACCCCGGACGAGCTGACCTCGCCCGACTACTGGGCACGCCAGATCCGCCGGCCCGTACGGTTCGTCGACGCCGCCCGGGCCCTGCACCGGCACGGCGCCACCGTGTTCGTCGAGGCCGGCCCCGACGCCGTGCTCGCCCCGCTGACCCGGGCCGCCCTGGCCGACGCGGACGCCGTCGTCGTCCCCCTGCTGCGGGCCGCACGCCCCGAGAGCGAGACCTTCCTCGCCGGGATCGCCACGGCCTGGACCGGCGGCGCGCCCCTCGCCGCCGGGACCTTCCACCCCGGCGCCCGCCTCGTCGACCTGCCGACGTACCCCTTCCAGCGCGAGCGCTACTGGCTCACGCCCGAACGCCCCCTCGACGCCCGGGGCCTGGGCCTCGACCCGGCCGGACACCCGCTCCTGCACGCCTCGATGGAACTGGCCGGCAGCGACGGGCTGGTTCTCACCGGCCGCCTCGCCGTCGCCGACCAGCCCTGGCTCGCCGACCACGCCATCACCGGCACGGTCCTCGTGCCCGCCACCGCGTTCCTGGAACTGGCCCTGACGGCGGCGAGCCGCCTGGGCATCGACCAGATCGACGAACTGACCCTGGAAGCACCGCTGGAGCTGCCGGAGCAGGGCGCCGTGCGCGTCCAGGTCGCCGTCGGCGCACCGGACGCCTCCGGCAGCCGGCCCGTGGAGATCCACGCCTGCCCGGACAGCGGCCCGGACGCCGAGCAACTGTGGACACGGCACGCCTCCGGCACCCTCGGCGGCACCCTGCCCACCGGCCCCGACCTGAGCCAGTGGCCGCCCGCCGACGCCGACGAGATGCCCCTGGACGACGCCTACGAACGCCTCGCCGCACTGGGCTACACCTACGGCCCGGCTTTCCAGGGCCTGACCCGCCTGTGGCGCACGGCCGACGCGCTGTACGCCGAGGTCGCCCTGCCCGACGCGCACCGGAGCGGCGCCGACCGGTTCGGACTGCACCCCGCCCTCTTCGACGCGCTTCTGCACCCGGTGGTGCTGCACGCCGCCGGGGACGACACCGCAGCGGACACCATCCGGCTGCCGTTCGCCTGGTCCGGCGCCGCCCTGCACGCCGGCGGCGCCGACACCCTGCGGGTGCGGATCGAGCCCGGCGGGTCCGGCACCTACGCCCTGCACGCCGCGGACGCCGTCGGTGCCCCCGTCATCAGCGTGGAGGCCCTCGCCCTGCGCCCGGTCGCCAAGGACCGGCTCCGCTCCGCGCCACGGCTCGACGACGCCCTGTACGCCGTGGAGTGGACGCCGCTCGCGACACCCGAGGGCGCTGCGCCGAGCGTCGTGGAGGCGACCGACCTCACGCAGCTCGACGGCACGGCCGACGTGGTGCTCGTACGCGCCCCGGCCGGTGACGGACACGGCGACGCGGCCGCCCGTGCCCACGACACGGCGGAGGTGTTCCTGCGTCTCGTGCAGGACTTCCTCGCCGACGAGCGCCTGACCGACGCGCGCCTCGCGGTGCTCACCCGGGGCGCGGTGGCCGCCGTACCCGGCGACCTCGTCCCCGAGCCCGCCCAGGCACCCCTGTGGGGCCTGCTCCGCAGCGTGCAGTCCGAGCATCCGGACCGCGTGGTCCTGATCGACGCCGACGTCTCCACCGATGCCCCGCTCCTGACCGCCGCCCTCGCTTCGGGTGAGGCGCAGGTGGCGGTGCGGTCGGGTGGGTTGGTGGTGCCGAGGCTGCGCAGGGCGGTGCCGGGTGAGGGTGGTGCGGTCGCCTGGGGTGAGGGCCCGGTGCTGGTGACCGGTGGCACCGGTGGTCTGGGTGCTGTGGTGGCCCGGCATCTGGTGACGGTGCACGGGGTGCGCTCACTGGTGCTGGTGAGCCGGCGTGGTGAGGCGGCGCCCGGTGCGGGGGAGTTGCGGTCGGAGCTGGAGGCTCTGGGCGCTTCGGTGAGGCTCGCGGCATGCGATGTGACCGACCGGTCGGTCCTGGCCGAACTGCTCTCCGAAGTAGGCGAGTTGTCGGGCGTGGTGCATACGGCGGGTGTGCTGGACGACGTGACGGTGGAGGGTCTGACCGCGGAGCGGTTGAACGCCGTGTTGCGTCCGAAGGTGGACGCGGCGTGGCATCTGCACGAGCTGACCCGGGACATGGACCTTCAGGCGTTCGTCCTGTACTCGTCGGTGTCGGGTCTGCTGGGTACGGCGGGGCAGGCGAACTACGCGGCCGGCAACGCGTTCCTGGACGCGCTGGCGGCACACCGCCGGGCTGCGGGCCTCCCCGCGACCTCCCTCGCCTGGGGCCTCTGGGACGGCACCCACGGCATGGGCGGCACCCTCGGCGACGCCGACCTGGCCCGCTGGACGCGCCAGGGCATCAGGACCCTCACCCCCGAGCACGCCCTGGCCCTCTTCGACGCGGCCCTGGCCGGTGACGACGCGCTGCGCGTGCCCGTGGTGTTCGAGCAGCGGGCCCTGCGCGCCGACGCCTCGCCCCTGCTGCGCGACCTGGCCCCGGCACCCCGTTCCCGGCGCACCGCTGCCCGCGCCGCCGACGCGGGCGCCGAAGGCACCACCTGGGCGCAGCGGATCGCGGCCCTGCCGCAGGAGCGGCGCCGCGAGACCGTCCTCGACCTCGTCCGCGGCATCGTGGCCGGCGTCCTCGGCCACACCGACCCGCAGCGGCTCGATCCCAAGCGCGCCTTCAAGGAGAGCGGCTTCGACTCCCTCGCCGGCGTCGAACTGCGCAACCGCCTGAACACCGCCACCGGACTGCGGCTGTCGGCCACCGTCGTCTTCGACCATCCCACGCCCGACGCGGTCACCGACCACCTGCTCACCCGGATCACCGACACCGCCACCCCCGCCCCGGCCCGCGC
>NZ_JAIGQA010000148.1:0-20706 GCF_019733245.1 Streptomyces sp. WAC04114 | reverse complement strand
TGCAGTCCTACGGCGCACCCGGCCTGGACGCCTCGTCACTGCTCATCCCCCGGGTCGGGTTCCTGCCCGCCCACGACGAACGGGTGCGCGGGACCGTGCGGGCCCTGGGCCGTCTCGGGCACGGCGGCCTCCGTGTCGCCCTCGGCCGGTTCGTCGTCGGCGGGCAGTGAGGACAAGGGCGAGGGGAAGGACAAGGACGGGAAGGGCAAGGGGCCTGCCGCGTCCCCCACCTCGGCCTCACCCGGCACAGGCACCGGCACAGGCCCCGGCACCGGCGGCACCGGGCGGGACGACGCCCCCGCCTCCGCTCCCCTCACCGTGGACACGGAGCCGCACGCCTGGGAAAGCCCCTGCTCCCAGCGCTACTTGATCGATCTGCCGCCGGGGCGGGTCGGGCCGCCGCCGCTGGAGCAGGACGCACCCGGCTGGGTGGCGGCGAACCGGGCTGTGCCGTCGGGGGAGCAGTTCCTGAAACTGACCGTGCAGGGGAAGGGGCAGGAGACCGTGGTCGTCAAGCGGCTGACGGTCCGTATGGCGGGGAAGCGTGCGCCGCTGGCCTGGAACGACTACGCCATGGGGTATCCCGGCGTCGGCTGCGGCGGTGGCGTGCCGACGCGGTTCTTCACCGTCGCCCTCGACGCCGCGCGCCCGGGGGTCGTGCCCGAGGCGGGGCACGCGGACTTCCCCTTCAAGGTGAGTGAGAGTGACCCGGAGGTGTACTACATCCGGGCGGATGCCTCGGCGTACGACGTCAGTTGGTACCTGGAGCTGGACTGGTCCAGCGGCGACCGGACGGGCACCCTGACCGTGGACGACCACGGCCGGCCGTTCCGTACGAGCGGCAACAACGGGCGTCCGGCGTACGAGTTCCCGCTGGGCGGCGAGAAGTGGGTCGAGGAAGGGACCACGCAGTAGTCGGCCTCCGGACGATCGCACCGGCACTACCAAGTCGATTGAATCGTTAGGTGGTTGACCGTCGTAGTGGTTGTTGATTGAACAACCTACCTTCAGGGAGACGTCCATGTCCGGTGACGCCCTCAGTCAGGACCCAGCCGAGCTGCAGAGGAGGATCGACAGCAGCAAGGCGCACCCGGCCCGGGTCTACGACGTCTTCCTCGGCGGCAAGGACCACTACCCTGCCGACCGGGACGCGGCCGCCGCCGCGCTGGCCGCCAACCCGCGCGGGTATCTCGACGTACGGCACAACCGCGACTTCCTCCGGCGTGCGGTGACCACGCTCGTGGAGCAGGACGGCATCCGGCAGTTCCTGGACATCGGGACCGGGCTGCCCACCGCCGAGAACGTGCACCAGATCGCGCAGCGGTTCACGCCCGAGGCGCGCGTCGTGTACGTCGACAACGACCCCGTGGTGCTCGCCCACGCCCGCGCCCTGCTGGCCAGCGGCCCCGAGGGGCGTACGGACTACATCGACGCCGATCTGCGGGACCCGGCCCGCATCCTCGAACAGGCGGCCAAAACCCTGGACTTCGACCGGCCGGTCGCGCTCTGCCTGGTCGCCGTCCTGCACTTCGTCGCGGACGAGGAGGCGTATCCGCTGGTGAGCGGGCTGATCGACGAACTGCCCGCCGGCAGCCGGCTGGTGCTGAGCCACCTCACCGAGGACCTCAACCCCGAGAACATCCGCGCGGTCCAGCGCACTTACACCGAGCGCGGGTTCACCTTCGTGCTGCGGTCCCGGGCCGATGTCGAGCGGTTCTTCACGAACAACGGCCTGAAGGTCGCCGACCCGGGGATCGTCCCGGCGCACCGCTGGCGGCCCGACCACGCCGCCCCCGTCCCCGAGCAGCCGGAGGAGTCCTACCTCGCCGGGCTGGAGGAGATCGAGAAGGTGCGCTACCGCGACATCAACGACGTGACGGACGCGGACATCAACGTGTACGCGGCGATCGGCGCCAAGGGGTGAGCCGAGCCAGGTGAGCCACGGCTTCCGTCAGGTGACCGGGGCCAAGGGTGAGCCGCCGGCCCCGCCACCGCGACCGGCGGGGCGTCCGGATACCGGAAACCTGCTTGTAGACGACACGTACTTCCCTAGGCTGCGGGGCACCAGGCGTCACCGCAGCCGAAGGAGCCGTGTCATGACCGTCGCCGAGCCCCTGCCCACCCGCTCGCCCGTGCCGCCCCTGGCCGCGCGGGCGCGGGCCGTCGGCGGCTCCCCCGTACGGGACATCCTCGCCGTCACGGCCCGCCCCGAGGTGATCAACTTCGCGGGCGGGCTCCCGGCGCCGGAGCTGTTCGACGCCGAGGGCATCGCCGCCGCGTACGAGGCGGTGCTCGCCGAAGCGCCCGCGCGGGCACTGCAGTACTCCACGACCGAGGGCGAACCCGCGCTGCGCGACGCCCTCGCCGCCCGGACCACCGCGCGCTCCCTGCCGACCGGCCCCGACGACCTGCTCGTCACCACCGGCTCCCAGCAGGCCCTCTCGCTCCTGGCCACCGCGCTGCTGGAACCCGGGGACACCGTCCTCGTCGAGAGCCCCTGCTATCTGGCGGCACTCCAGGCCTTCGGCTTCGCCGGAGCGCGGATCGTGGCCGTGCCCGGCGACGAGCACGGCATCGACCCCGGGGCGCTGGAGGAACTCGTCGTGCGCGAGCGGCCCAAGCTGCTCTACACCGTGCCCACCTTCCAGAACCCCACCGGCCGCACGCTGCCCGCCGAGCGGCGCGCCGCCGTGGCGTCGGTCGCCGCCCGGCGCGGACTGTGGATCGTCGAGGACGACCCGTACGGGGAGCTGCGCTACGAGGGTGCACGCGTGCCGTGGATCGCCGCCCACCCGGGCGCCGAGGACCGGACGGTGCTGCTCGGCAGCTTCTCCAAGGTCATGGCGCCCGGGCTGCGGCTGGGCTGGCTGCGGGCACCCGGCGAGCTGCGGCGCGCCTGTGCCGTCGCCAAGCAGGCCGCCGACCTGCACACCCCGACCGTCAACCAGCTCGCCGCGGCCCGCTACCTCGCCGACAACGACCTGGACGCCCATGTCGCCCGCGTCGCCGGCGTGTACCGCGACCGCCGCGACGCGATGCTCTCCGGGCTCACCGGGGCGCTGCCCGAAGGATCGGTCTGGCAGCGGCCCGAGGGCGGCATGTTCCTCTGGGCGCGCCTGCCGGAGCCGTACGACACCACGGCCCTCCTGCCGCATGTGGTCCGGCAGAACGTGGCCTACGTCCCCGGCGCCCCCTTCTACCCGGGAACGCCGGACCGGACCACCCTGCGGCTGTGCTTCGTGACGCAGACGCCCGAGGAGATCGGCGAAGGGCTGCGCAGGCTGGGGGAGGGGCTCAGTCCCACCAGAAGTGCCACGTCCGCCGGTTGAGGATTTGGTGCTCGGCGTAGACGCGGAGGGTCGGGTGCGGGCCCTGGTGGATGCCGTCCGGGCAGAACGCGAAGTGCTCGGCGGCGACGGCTTCCGCGGCGGCCGCGGTGGTGGGCGGGGCGGCCACGGACACCAGCAGGTGATCGAAGCCGAGGGCGGTGACCCGTATGCCGAAGCGGTCCTCCCAGGAGCGGAGCACCGCACTGAGCCGGGCCGTGTCGCCCTCGTGGTTCGCCGGGCCCGTCCAGCCGACCGCCGTCGGGATGTCCGCGCTGCGGCGGGCCGGGACGAGGGCGAGGCGGGGGTCCTTGAAGGGGCCGCCGTCGCCGAGCAGGGCGTCCACGGTGCCGGCGGCCACGGTGTCCGGGTCCTGGTCCCCGAGGGCGGCATCGGCCGGGCCGGGCCAGGCCTCGCCCTGGGTGGCGTGCTCTTCCCAGTGCTCCGCCAGGACCTCCTCGGCATCGTGGTCCCCGGGGTAGGACACCTCGCCTGGCATCAACTCCCAGCGGTCCGGGCCGCCGTGGCCGTCGCCCGTCTCCAGGACGACCGGCAGGAGCCCCGCCCGACGGGCCGGCTCCAGCGCCGTCCAGCCGCCCGGGACGGCCCGTTCACCGGCGCACCACAGCAACGGCTCGTGCCAGGAGCCCTCGTCGGTGGTGTCGAGGAGCGTCCCGGCGGGGAGCCGGAGGCCGAGCGAACCGCCGCTCGGGTCTGCCGTCAGCTTCGGCAGAGGGTTGGGAAGAGTCGCCATGGTGGTGACTGTAGAGCCGGCCACTGACAATCCGACCCGGCCGACGACCGCCGTAGCGGACGGCAACTGACCTGTTCGTCCCTACGGTTGGGACATGACCCTTTCGCGCGAACACCACGGCTCAGCGCTGACGCCCGAGGGCGGCACCCCCTGGGGAGTGCCGCCCTCGATGCGGTCGCGGGAGGACCCGGCGCCCAAGCCGCCCGGCGTCAGAGCCGCTCGGGCGTCCGGATGCCCAGCAGGGCCATGCCCCGGTGCAGGGTGCGGGCCGTGACGTCGCAGAGGAACAGGCGGTTCTCGATCTGCTCGGGCGTCTCGGCCTTCAGGACCGGGCACTTGTCGTAGAACGTCGTGTACAGCGACGCCAGCTGGTAGAGGTACGCCGCCAGCTTGTGCGGTGCGTACTCCGCCGCCGCCTCCGCCACCGTCGCCGCGAACGAGTCCGCGTGCAGGCCCAGCGCGCGCTCCGCCTCGTGCAGCTCCAGCTCGGGGTGCGCGGCCGGGCGGGAGGCGCCGGCCTTGCGCAGGATCGACTGGATACGGGCGTAGGCGTACTGGAGGTAGACGGAGGTGTCGCCGTTGAGCGAGACCATCTGGTCCAGGTCGAACTTGTAGTCGCGGTTGGCCGACGTCGACAGGTCGGCGTACTTCACCGCGCCGACGCCCACCTGGGTGCCGCGCTCGGCGATCTCCTCCTCGGAGAGGTCCTGGGCCTTCTCGCGGACGACCGCCGAGGCACGGTCGATCGCCTCGTCGAGGAGGTCGACCAGGCGGACCGTCTCGCCCTCACGGGTCTTGAAGGGCTTGCCGTCCTTGCCGAGGACCGTGCCGAACGCCAGCTGGTGGGCCTTCACGTCGTCGCCCAGCCAGCCCGCCCGCCGGGCCGTCTCGAAGACCATCTTGAAGTGGAGCGACTGCCGGGCGTCCACCACGTAGATGATGCTGTTCGCCTTGAGGTTGAAGACGCGGTCGCGGATCGCGGAGAGGTCCGTCGCCGCGTAGCCGTAGCCGCCGTCGGACTTCTGCACGATCAGCGGGACCGGGTTGCCGTCCGGGCCCTTGATGTCGTCGAAGAAGACGCACAGGGCGCCCTCGGAGCGGACCGCGACGCCCGACTCCTCCAGGAGGCGGCAGGTCTCGGCGAGCATGTCGTTGTAACCCGACTCGCCGACGATGTCCTCGTCGCGGATCTCCATGTCCAGCTTCTCGAAGACGGAGAAGAAGTAGATCTTCGACTCGTCGACGAACTTCTGCCACGTGGCCAGCGTCTGCGGGTCGCCCGCCTGGAGGTCCACCACCCGGCGCCGGGCGCGGGTCTTGAACTCCTCGTCGGCGTCGAAGAGCCCCCGGGCGGCCTTGTAGAGGCGGTCGAGGTTCGACATCGCCTCTTCGCCGGAGGCCTCGTCGGCCTTGTGGTCCAGCTCGTGCGGGTGCTCCTCCAGGTACTGGATGAGCATGCCGAACTGGGTGCCCCAGTCGCCGATGTGGTGGCGCCGGATCACGTTCTCGCCGGTGAACTCCAGCAGCCGCACCACCGCGTCGCCGATCACCGCGGAGCGCAGGTGGCCGACGTGCATCTCCTTCGCCACGTTCGGCTGGGCGTAGTCGATGACCGTGGTGCCCGGCTGCTCGGCGTGCGGCACGCCGAGGCGGCCGGTGTCGTCCGCGTAGCGCGCGGCGAGGTTCCGGGTGATCGCGCTGTCGGTGAGGGTGATGTTGAGGAAGCCGGGGCCGGAGACCTCGACGTCCTTGATCAGCTCACCCGACTCGACCCCGGAGACGACCTGCGTGGCCAGCTCGCGCGGGTTGGCCTTCTCCTTCTTGGCGAGGGCCAGGATCCCGTTGGCCTGGAAGTCGGCCCGGTCGCTTCGTCGCAGCAGCGGGTCCGCGGAACCGGCCTGCGGCAGAGCCGCCGAAAGGGCCGCCGCGAGGCGCTGGTGGACGGAGTCGCTGAGGGACGTGACCGAGGCCATGGGCGAGGGTGCCGTTCTCCTAGGGGAAATCGATGGACCCGGCCAGTATCCCATGGGGGTAAAGCCGTTTTTCCGGGCGCGAGGGGGTCTGGGACAATGGTGCCGTCAGCCGTGCGACCGTACCGGCTGCCCGATGCAGAAAGAAGGACGTGCCGATCGTGGCTCAGAGCACCGAGACCACCGACTGGGTCTCCCGTTTCGCGGATGAGGTCATCGAGGAGTCGGAGCGCCGGGCCCCGGGCAAACCCGTCGTCGTCGCGTCCGGGCTGTCCCCGTCGGGCCCCATCCACCTCGGCAACCTGCGCGAGGTCATGACCCCGCACCTCGTCGCCGACGAGATCCGCCGCCGGGGCCACCAGGTGCGGCACCTGATCTCCTGGGACGACTACGACCGGTACCGCAAGGTGCCCAAGGGCATCGCCGGGGTCGACGAGGAGAGCTACACGGAGCACATCGGCAAGCCGCTGACGTCCGTCCCGGCGCCGAAGGGCTCCTCGCACCCGAACTGGGCCGAGCACTTCAAGGCCGCGATGATCGAGTCGCTGGCCGAGCTGGGCGTGGAGTTCGACGGGATCAGCCAGACCGAGCAGTACACCTCCGGCGTGTACCGCGAGCAGATCCTGCACGCCATCAAGCACCGCGGCGACATCGACGCGATCCTCGACCAGTACCGCACGAAGAAGGCACCGGCCAAGAAGCAGCAGGGGCAGAAGCCGGTCGACGAGGCCGAGCTGGAGGCCGCCGAGGGCTCCGGCGCGGCCGGTGAGGACGACGGCAGCTCCACCGCCGCCGGGTACTTCCCGTACAAGCCGTACTGCGGCAACTGCGAGAAGGACCTCACCACCGTCACCTCCTACGACGACGATTCCACCGAGCTGACCTACGCCTGCACCGCGTGCGGCTTCTCGGAGACGGTCCGGCTGAACGAGTTCAACCGCGGCAAGCTGGTCTGGAAGGTCGACTGGCCGATGCGCTGGGCGTACGAGGGGGTCGTGTTCGAGCCCTCCGGCGTCGACCACTCCTCCCCGGGGTCGTCGTTCCAGGTCGGCGGGCAGATCGTCGGGATCTTCGGCGGGAAGCAGCCGATCGGCCCGATGTACGCGTTCGTCGGCATCTCCGGCATGGCGAAGATGTCGTCCTCCAAGGGCGGCGTGCCCACCCCGGCCGACGCCCTGCAGATCATGGAGCCGCAGCTGCTGCGCTGGCTGTACGCGCGCCGCAGGCCCAACCAGTCCTTCAAGGTCGCCTTCGACCAGGAGATCCAGCGGCTCTACGACGAGTGGGACCGGCTGGACGCCAAGGTCGCCGACGGCAGCGCCCTGCCGGCCGACGTCGCCGCGCACGCGCGTGCCGTGGGCACGGCCGCCGGTGAGCTGCCCCGCACGCCCCGGCCGCTGCCGTACCGGACGCTGGCGTCCGTCGCGGACATCACCGCCGGGCACGAGGACCAGGCGCTGCGCATCCTCAGCGAGCTGGACCCCGAGCAGCCGCTGACCTCGCTCGACGAGGCCCGCCCGCGCTACGACAAGGCCGAGGCCTGGATCAACACGCACGTCCCCGCCGACCAGCGGACGATCGTGCGGGACGAGCCGGACGCCGAGCTGCTGAAGTCGCTCGACGAGGCCTCCCAGCAGTCGCTGCGGTTGCTGCTCGACGGACTGGCCGAGCACTGGTCGCTCGACGGTCTGACGCACCTGGTGTACGGCGTGCCGAAGGTGCAGGCCGGGTTCCCCGCCGACGCCACGCCGAAGGAGCTGCCGCCGGAGATCAAGACCGCCCAGCGGTCCTTCTTCGCGCTGCTGTACCACCTGCTGGTGGGCCGGGACACCGGGCCGCGGCTGCCCACGCTGCTGCTGGCGGTGGGGCAGGACCGGGTGCGCGCGCTGCTCGGTCAGTAGTCGCCCGACAGGGAAGGGGCCCTCCAGCCGGAGGGCCCCTTCTGGTGTCATCTCCGGAATAAGTGATTCCGAAATTGCCCCCGGCTATGCGATGTGGTCCTCTTCCAGTTCCGCGTTGTGACGGTTCGTGAAGCGGTTGACCATGCGCTTGGCATCCTCGGCGGGCAGGCCGATGCCGAACTCCGCCTCCACGTTGTCCATGAGCTCACGCGGCGTGGGGTAGCTGCCGTTGATCGACTGCTTGAAGACCTGGTAGAACGACTCCTCGTCCGGTTCCGCGACGGGCGCGGCGCCCGGGGGCGGGGTGCCACCGCCCTCGCCCAGCTCACGGGTGCGGCCCGGCCCCACCGGTATGGGGAAACTGCCGGTGTCCTCCGGGGACGGGGTCTCGAGCGGCTGGTCCTCCAGGTACTGCTCGGCCTGCTGCTGCTCCGCGAACCACTGGGCGTACCGCTCCGGGTCGTAGGCAGGGTCGTAGCCACCCTGGTACTCGACCTCGCGGGGAGTGTTGAACCAGGGACTCTGGTCGGGTTCGGGCTCTGCTTCCAGGAACTCGGGGGCGGGGGCTCCGTCGAGCTCCAGACGCTGCTCGCCGGGAGGCGTCGTCGCCCTGCGGGGGGCCGGCTGCGCGGAAGCGTCGGGACCGGCCGCGGACCGGGCGGCAGGAGGGGCGGCGTCCAGCGCCTGCTGGGGAGCCGGCGGGATCAGCGCCGGCTCGATACCCGCCGCCGCCAGCCCCGACGGAGCCGTCTCCGCCAACGGCACCCCGTACCGCGCCAGCCGCAGCGGCATCAGGGACTCCACCGGAGCCTTCCGGCGCCACGACCGCCCGAACCGCGACCGCAGCCGCGCCTGGTAGACCAGCCGCTCCTGCTCCAGCTTGATCACCTGCTCGTAGGAGCGCAGCTCCCAGAGCTTCATCCGGCGCCAGAGGAGGAACGTGGGGACGGGGGAGAGCAGCCAGCGCGTGAGGCGGACGCCCTCCATGTGCTTGTCGGCCGTGATGTCGGCGATACGGCCGATCGCGTGCCGGGCCGCCTCGACCGAGACGACGAACAGGATCGGGATCACCCCGTGCATGCCCACACCGAGCGGATCCGGCCACGCGGCCGCGCCGTTGAAGGCGATCGTCGCCGCCGTCAGCAGCCACGCCGTCTGGCGCAGCAGGGGGAACGGGATCCTGATCCAGGTGAGGAGCAGATCCAGGGCCAGCAGGACGCAGATGCCCGCGTCGATGCCGATCGGGAAGACGTAGGAGAAGTTCCCGAAGCCCTTCTTGAGGGCCAACTCGCGGACCGCCGCGTACGAACCGGCGAAGCCGATACCGGCGATGATCACGGCGCCGGCCACGACCACGCCGATGAGAACGCGGTGCATCCGAGTCAGCTGCAGTGGCGCGGCCACCCGTACTCCCCTCCCCTTGCATGTTGTTGCGCGCAACAGGGTGGCACATGTGTCCGGAGAACGGGTGGCCGGTTCCCGACGGAGATGCTCAGCTCTTCGCCGCGGGCTTCTTCGACGGCGAGGACGAGGTGCCCTTCGAGGGCTCGTCCGAGGCTTCCTTGGACGGCGACTTGGACGCCGACTTCGAGGGGGACTTCGACGGCGTCTTCGAAGCGGTGCCGCCCGCCTTGCCGCCCTTGCCGTTCGCCTCGGACACCGCGTCCACCGCCTCCTTGGCGGCCTTCTTCGCGTCCTTCAGCATGTCGGAGCCGCTCGGCGTCTTGTCACCGGCCAGACCCGCGCCGTTGTAGTCGAGCGTGACCACGACGTTCTCGACACGCGCCACGACCGTCTGCTGCTTGAAGGTGCCTTCCTTCTTCTTCAGGTCGTAGTGCACGGCCGTCGCCTGGTCGCCCGTACCGGCCACCGGCTCCGTCTTGACGCTCTTCGCGCCCTCGACGGCCTGGGCCTCCTGCACCTGCTTCTCGAAGTACTCCCGGGCCAGCTTGTCGGCCGGGCCGCGGGTGACGTCCGACTCGAAGCGCAGCATCGACACGTTCAGCCAGCGGAACTGCGAGCCCTTCACGCCGTTGTTGTCGAGACTGTTCCAGGAGCAGCTGCCCCGGGTCGAGATGTCGTCCGACTTGCCCTCCTTGCCGGACTTGCTCTTCGGGACGAGGTCCTCCAGCGTCTTCTTCGAGAACGCCTTGCACGGCTCCGGGAGCTTGCCGTACGCCGCCGCCTGCACGGTCGGTGACGGGCTGGCGGACGCCGACGCCGCCGCCTTGGCCGCCTTGTCCGTGCTGTCGCCGGAGCCGGAGTCCGAGGAGCAGCCGGCGGCGACCAGCATCACGGGGACGGCGGCCGCGCAGACAAGGACGCGGTTCAGGCGCTTCGCTCGCTGGGTTCGCTCTTCTCGCTGTGCTCGTCGCTGCATGGTTCCTTCACTCATGACGCTCGTGGTTCCCTGCGGTCGGAACGGGTCCGAGTGGTCACCGTACGCGGTGAGGCAGCGGTGTGTTCTTCCTTCGGGTGCTTTGCGGGTATGCGTGAAGGGGCCGTGAAAGAGGCTCAGTCGCTGAGCGAATCCGCGAGCTGGGAGGCCAGTTTCTGCGCCCTGTCCTGCATTTCCTTGCTGTCCGGGACGACGCCGACGGTCGCCGGCTGCTCCGCGTACTCGATGGTCACGATGACGTTGGACGTGCGGAACGCCACAGTCACCGTCCGCTGCTTGGCCGTCGAACCGGAACTGCTGAGCCCGTCGTCGAGGAAGGCCTCGTCGCCGAGGTCCTCCAGGACCCGGGGCTGCAGTTCGGTCGGGGCGGCGGACACGGACGCCGAGGGCGAGGAGGAGCCCGAGGGGGAGGGGGAGCCGCTCGGGGACGCGCTCGCGCCGCCCGCCGGGGTGCTGCCGGCGGCCGCCGTCTCGGTCGCGGTCGGCACGGGCAGATGGGCCGAGGCCTCCTGCTCCGCGAAGAGCTGCTCGGCCTGGTTGTCGTCGCTGACGGCGTTGTCGTAGGAGACGACCCGCTCGAAGTCGATCAGCAGGTGGTCGGTGGCGTCCTTGGAGTCCACCTTCCAGCGGCAGCCGACCTTGCGGTCGGTGTCGAACGTGGTCGTCGGCTCGCCCTCGTAGGCCTTCTCGCGCTGCTCCTCGTCGCCGATCTCCCCGATGCCCGGGAGGAGTTCGTCGAGCGTGCTCTCGCTGACCTCGGCGCAGGGCTCGGGGAGCGTGCGGTAGCGGCCGGGTTCGGCGGCGGGCGATGCCGTGCCGGTGTCGCCCTGGTTGGAGCCGTCCGTCGTTCCGTCGTCGCCCGAGCCGCCGGTGCAGCCGGCCAGGACCGCCGCGAGGAGCACGGCGATACCGGGTACGTACGCCTTCCGTTGCACGTGGTGGCCCCTCTCGACACGGATATTGGCTTGCCGCCCCAGGCCGGGCGATGAACACAATGTGTATCGCACGCACTGCCGTGAACGCCGGTCCGATTTCCCTTTCGTAGACCTTGGCTCCGGTATTTGCTGTTGAAGACTTCTGTTCGTCTACGGGGGATTGAGGGCGTTATGTCGTATGTAGAGATACCGGGTGCGAAGGTACCGATCCGGATGTGGACCGACCCGGCCTCGGTCGAGGAGGGCGCGCTCCAGCAGCTCCGGAACGTCGCCACGCTGCCCTGGATCAAGGGCCTGGCCGTCATGCCCGACGTGCACTACGGCAAGGGTGCGACGGTCGGCTCGGTCATCGCGATGCGGGGTGCGGTGTGCCCGGCGGCGGTGGGCGTCGACATCGGCTGCGGAATGTCGGCGGTGAAGACGTCCCTGACGGCGAACGACCTGCCCGGCGACCTGTCCCGGCTGCGGTCGCGGATCGAGCAGGTGATTCCTGTGGGGCGGGGGATGCATGACGAGCCGGTCGACCCCGGGCGGTTCCACGGGCTGGCCACCGCGGGGTGGGGCGACTTCTGGTCGCGGTTCGACGGGGTGGCGGAGGCGGTCAAGTTCCGTCAGGAACGTGCCACCAAGCAGATGGGAACGCTCGGCGGGGGCAACCATTTTGTCGAAATTTGCACCGATACGACAGGTTCTGTCTGGCTGATGTTGCACTCCGGTTCCCGGAACATCGGCAAGGAACTGGCCGAGCACCACATCGGCATTGCTCAGAAGCTCCCGCACAACCAGGGCTTGGTCGACCGCGACCTCGCCGTCTTCGTCGCGGACACCCCGCAGATGGCGGCATACCGCAACGACCTGTTCTGGGCGCAGGAGTACGCGAAGCACAACCGCTCGATCATGATGGCGCTCCTGAAGGACGTGGTCCGCAAGGAGTTCAAGAAGGCCAAGCCGACCTTCGAGCCGGAGATCAGCGCGCACCACAACTACGTGGCCGAGGAGCGCTACGACGGGATGGACCTGCTCGTGACCCGCAAGGGCGCGATCCGGGCAGGCTCCGGTGAGTACGGGATCATCCCGGGCTCCATGGGCACGGGTTCGTACATCGTGAAGGGCCTCGGCAACGCCAAGTCCTTCAACTCGGCCTCGCACGGCGCGGGCCGGCGCATGAGCCGCAACGCGGCCAAGCGCCGGTTCACCACGAAGGACCTGGAGCAGCAGACCCAGGGCGTGGAGTGCCGCAAGGACTCCGGGGTCGTCGACGAGATCCCCGGCGCCTACAAGCCGATCGAGCAGGTCATCGACCAGCAGCGCGACCTCGTGGAGGTCGTGGCGAAGATCAAGCAGGTCGTCTGCGTGAAGGGCTGACCGGCGCTACGCGTCCCGGTGCACCTTCGTGTTCGACGCCTGGGCGCGGGGGCGCAGGACCAGGAGGTCGACGTTGACGTGGGCGGGGCGGGTGACCGCCCACGTGATCGTGTCGGCGACGTCGTCGGCCGTGAGGGGTTCGGCGACGCCCTGGTAGACCTTGGCCGCCTTCTCCTCGTCGCCGCCGAAGCGGGTCAGGGCGAACTCGTCCGTCTTGACCATGCCGGGGGCGATCTCGATGACGCGGACCGGCTGTCCGACGATCTCCAGGCGCAGGGTCTCGGCGAGGACGTGGGAGCCGTGCTTGGCGGCGACGTAGCCACCGCCGCCCTCGTAGGTGCCGTGGCCGGCGGTGGAGGAGACGACCACGACCGTGCCGTCGCCGCTCGCGATCAGCTTGGGCAGCAGGGCCTGGGTGAGGTTGAGGGTGCCGATGACGTTCGTCTCGTACATCTGCCGCCAGTCGGCCGGGTCGCCGGTGGCGACCGGGTCGGCGCCGAGCGCGCCGCCCGCGTTGTTGACCAGCACCCCGATCGTCTTGAACGCCGTGGCGAACTCGTCGACCGCGGCGCGGTCGGTGACGTCGAGGGCGTACGCCGTGGCCTGGTGGCCCGCTGCGGTGATCTCCTCGGCCAGGGCCTCGATGCGGTCCTTTCGGCGCGCGGTGAGGACGACGCGGTAGCCCGCCGCGGCGAGTTGCCGGGCGGTGGCGGCGCCGATCCCGCTGCTCGCACCCGTGACGACGGCGATGCGGGAGGCTGCGGGCGGGGCGGCGGTGGCCATGGGGTGCTCCTCGGGTCCTCGGGCGTGGGCGGGCCCGGCGTCCGCGTCGGGCCCGTGGCCAGGATAGGCGGGCCCCTCGGTGGGAGAATGAGGACGGGTGATCCCCTGTTTCTCCCGGAGGTGGATCATGGGCGAGGCGCGTGAGGTCATGGACCGGCTCACGGACGCGGTCACCGCGCACACCGATCTGAAGGCCGTCGGCGAGCTCTACGCCGAGGACGCGGTCGCCTTCACCCCCGACGAGGGGGAGCTGCGCGGGCGCGACTCGATCGTCGCGTACTGGCGGACGATGACCGAGGCCGTCCCCGGGGCGACCTTCGAGGTGCTGCACTCCTACGAGGCCGGGGACACGGCCATCGACGAGGGCATCTACCGCGGCCGGAACACCGGGCCGCTGGAGCTGCCCAACGGCGAGACGCTGCCTCCGACGCAGAAGGAGGTCCGGATCCGCGGGGTGGACATCGCCACCGTGAAGGACGGGCGGATCGTCGACTACCGGCTGTACTTCGACGAGATGGACTTCCTGGGGCAGTTGGGGCTGCTGCCGCCCGACGAGCCGTTCTGAGCAGGCCCGGGCGGGGGTCAGTTCCCCCGCGGGGCGTACATGATGACGGCCATGCCCGCGAGGCAGACCAGCGCGCCCGTGATGTCCCAGCGGTCCGGACGGTAGCCGTCCGCGACCACGCCCCACAGGATCGAACCGGCGACGAAGATCCCGCCGTACGCGGCGAGGACGCGGCCGAAGTGGGCGTCGGGCTGGAAGGTCGCGACGAAGCCGTAGGCGCCGAGCGCGAGGACGCCGCCGGCCGCCCAGAGCCAGCCCTTGTTCTCGCGCACGCCCTGCCAGACGAGCCAGGCGCCGCCGATCTCGAGGAGCGCGGCGACGGCGAAGAGGGCGACGGAGCGGAGCACGAGCATGGTGAGCAGCTTCGCATGACCGGCCCGGCCGCGTGACGTCGCCGTCAGGCGGCGGCTCGAGTTTCGGCTCAGGCGTCGGCGCTCTCGGCGTCGTACCGCTCGCGGGCGTCCCTGACCTCGTCGAAGTGGTTCTCCGCCCAGTCCTTCACGGCGGTCAGCAGCAGGGCCAGGTTCTGGCCGAGGGGTGTGAGCGCGTAGTCGACGCGGACCGGGACGGACGGGGTGACGGTGCGGGTGAGCAGGCCGTCGCGTTCCAGGGAGCGCAGGGTCTGGGTGAGCATCTTGGGGCTCACCCCGGCGATCTTGCGGCCGAGGTCGCTGTAGCGCAGGGGGCCCGGGGCGAGGGCGGAGACGACGAGGCTGACCCACTTGTCGCTGATGCGGTCCAGGAGCTGGTTGGTGGGGCAGCTCTTGAGGAACGCGTCGTATTCGATGCGGGCCTGCTCGCGCCGCTGGGCGGCCGTCTCGGTCGCCATGGCTCACCTCCGGGGTAGGTACGCACTCCCAGGTAACTACTTACTGCTGGATAGTAACTCTTCCTAGGGTTGTGCGCCCGGGACGGAGAACGTCCCCGGTACCGACAATTCGAGGAGTGTCGCTGTGCGTGCTGTAGTGGTGAATTCGTTCGGTGGGCCGGACGTCGTGGAGGTCGTGGAGACCGAGGTGCCGGAGCCCGGTGCGCGTGAGGTGCGGATCAAGGTCGCGGCGGCCTCGCTCAACCCCGTGGACGCGGGGGTGCGGGCCGGTGTCTTCGGGGGTGCGGGCAAGCGGATCGGGCTGGGCTGGGACGTCGCCGGGACGGTGGATGCGGTGGGAGTGGCCAGTTCGTGGAGCGTGGGGGACGAGGTGGTGGCCCTCGACCACGGCATGGTCAAGCCGCTGGGCACCCACGCCGAGTACGTCGTCGTGGACACCGACGCGGCGGCTCTCGCGCCCGCCACGGTGGACGCCGTCCGGGCGGCGACCCTGCCGCTGAACGCGCTGACCGCCTCGCAGGCCTTGGACCGGCTGGAGCTCGCGCCGGGCGATGCGCTGCTGGTGACGGGCGCGGCCGGGGCGGTCGGCGGGTACGCGGTCCAGCTGGCCGCGCACCGGGGGATATCGGTGACCGGCCTGGCGCGCGAGGGGGACGAGGCGTTCGTGCGGTCCCTGGGGGCCGGGCGTTTCGTCGGCGGCGCCGTCGCGGGCCGGGACTTCGACGCGGTGCTGGATGCCGCCGTGCTCGGTGAGCCGGCGCTGGCGGCGGTGCGCGACGAGGGCCGGTACATCGGCGTCATCCCGCAGGCCGAGCCCGCCTCCGTGCGCGGGGTGCGGACCGGCGCGGTCGAGGTGAGCGCGGACGGGGCGCAACTGGCGGAGCTGGTGCGGCTGGTGGACGAGGGGGTGCTGACGACGCGGGTGGCCGAGACGTTCACCCTGGAGGACGCCGCGAAGGCGCACGCCCGGCTGGACGGGGGCGGTGTGCGGGGGCGGCTGGTGCTCGTGCCCTGACAGGCACGGCCGCCTAGGGCTCGGCGCGTCCGGCCCGGGTCTCCGCCGCGTACGCCGTGGGTGGCACCCCCACCGTCGCCGTGAAGTCCCGTACGAGGTGGGCCTGGTCGGCGTAGCCGAGGTCGGCGGCGAGGGCGGCCCAGTCGATGTCGTCGCGGGTGCCGGCCTGTTCCAGGGCCTCGTGGATGCGGTAGCGGAGGATGACCCACTTGGGGCTGACTCCCACGCAGGTGGCGAACAGCCGTTGCAGGGCCCGCACCGACAGGCCCTCGGCGTGGGCGAAGTCGCCGACGCGGCGCACCGTGCGGTCGGCGCGGATGTGCCGGACGAGATCGATCGCGAGGTCGGCCTGCGGGTCCGGGGTGTGGGGCAGGGAGAGCAGGACGGCGTCCAGGGCGGCCACCCGGGCGCGGTCGCCGTCGGCGGTGACGATCGAGCGGGCGGTGTCGTCGGTGATCTGCGGGAACACCTCCCGGGCGGGCAGCGCGCGGCCCGTCCAGCGGGAGACGGGCACCTCGGGGGTGTACGGCCGGAAGCCGCCGGGGCGGAACTTCGCCCCGCAGACGCGGCCCCGCCCGGTCAGCTTCCTGGTGTACAGGCCCAGGGCGACGCCGGTGACCTCGGCGTACGGCGGCCCTTCGGCCTCGTCCCACTGGAAGGTGAGGTTGACGGAGGGGTGCGGCACGATGTGGGAGGCGTAGGGCGCGGGCAGGTCCCAGTCGATGAGCCAGTACCACTCGATGTACCGGCGCAGGGGTTCGGCGGGCTCGTGGCGGCGGAATCGGACGCGGTCGAGCAGCCCGGACGGGTCGACGATCCCGCGGGTGTCGTGGCGGGGTGCCTCCATGGCCGGATCGTACGTCGCGTTTCTTCAAGAGGGGCAGCCCCCGGCCTGCCTACGGTCGGGGCATGGACACGAACGCGGTGAGGACCCACGGCATCGGTGAGCTGCTGGCCCGGGCGAGGGAGCGGGCGGTGCCGGTGGTGCGGGGCGTTCCGGACGCGGCGCTGGCCGCTCCCACGCCCTGTGCCGAGTACGACGTGCGGGCCCTGGTCGATCACCTCTTCCAGGTGATCGTGCAGTTCCAGCGGCTGGCCGCGAAGGAGGCGTCGGACTTCGGCGAGACGGCCGGTGTGGTCGCCGAGGACCCGGGGTGGCGTGAGCGGTTCGCGCGGGAGGCGGACCGGCTGGTGGCGGCCTGGTCCGCGCCCGGTGCCGAGGAGGGCACGACCGGTGGGATGGACATGCCGGCGCGGCTGGTCGGATCGATGGCGCTGCTCGATCTGACGGTGCACGTGTGGGACCTGGCGCGGGCGACGGGCCAGGCCTTCCCGGGTGCCGACGAGGCGGTCGTGGCGGAGCTGGCGGGCGCGGTGGACGAGCTGGGGCCGACGGCCCGGAGGATGGGCGTGTTCGGGGAGCCGGTGCCCGAGGGTGAGGGCGCGTCGGCGTTCGAGCGGCTGCTGGCGCGGACCGGCAGGGACCCCCACTGGGAATAGCCGCAGGGAGGGTGTCGTTCTCCGGGTATAGTTGAACCGTAAATAACCTGGAGGGTGAGCGACCATGCAGTTCGGGATCTTCAGCGTCGGTGACGTCACGCCCGACCCGACCACCGGCCGGACACCGACCGAGCGCGAGCGGATCAAGGCCATGGTCGCCATCGCGCTGAAGGCCGAGGAGGTGGGGCTCGACGTCTTCGCGACCGGCGAGCACCACAACCCGCCCTTCGTGCCCTCGTCGCCGACCACGATGCTCGGCTACGTCGCCGCCCGCACCGAGCGGCTGATCCTCTCCACGGCCACGACCCTGATCACCACCAACGACCCGGTGAAGATCGCCGAGGACTTCGCGATGCTCCAGCACCTGGCCGACGGCCGGGTGGACCTGATGCTGGGCCGCGGGAACACCGGCCCGGTCTACCCCTGGTTCGGCCAGGACATCCGGCAGGGCATCAACCTCGCCGTCGAGAACTACGCCCTGCTCCACCGCCTGTGGCGCGAGGACGTCGTCGACTGGGAGGGGAAGTTCCGTGCACCCCTCCAGGGCTTCACGGCCACACCCCGCCCGCTGGACGGCGTGCCCCCGTTCGTCTGGCACGGCTCGATCCGCTCCCCGGAGATAGCCGAGCAGGCCGCGTTCTACGGCGACGGCTTCTTCCACAACAACATCTTCTGGCCGGCCGACCACACCAAGCGCATGGTCGAGCTGTACCGCGAGCGGTACGCCCACCACGGCCACGGCACCCCCGAGCAGGCGATCGTCGGACTCGGCGGGCACGTCTTCATGCGGAAGAACTCCCAGGACGCGGTGCGCGAGTTCCGCCCCTACTTCGACGTCGCGCCGGTCTACGGGCACGGGCCGTCGCTGGAGGACTTCACCGAGCAGACCCCGCTGACCGTCGGCTCCCCGCAGCAGGTCATCGAGAAGACGCTGGCCTTCCGCGACTACGCGGGCGACTACCAGCGCCAGCTCTTCCTGATCGACCACGCCGGGCTGCCGCTGAAGACCGTGCTGGAACAGATCGACCTGCTGGGCGAGGAGGTCGTGCCGGTGCTGCGCAAGGAGTTCGCCGTGGACCGTCCGGCGGACGTGCCGGACGCCCCGACGCACGCGTCCCGGCTCGCCCGCGACGGTCGGTGAGGAGACGGCAGGACCCGGCTCCCGGGGTGCCCGGCCCCTGGTGAGAGGGGAGTAAGAAGGACGCCCCGGCGCAGCGCATACGGCCTGGGGGGCCGGGCGGCTTGGCACACTGGACGCGTGCCCCACACCGTGCTGCTCGCCGAAGACGACCGCGCCATCCGCAACGCCCTGGAGCGTGCCCTGACCCTGGAGGGCTACCAGGTCCTGGCGGTCGCCGACGGTGTCGAGGCGCTCGCGCAGGCCCACCGCAACCGTCCGGACGTGCTGCTCCTGGACGTGATGATGCCCGGCATCGACGGACTCCAGGTGTGCCGGGTGCTGCGCGCCGAGGGCGACCGCACGCCGGTGCTGATGCTGACCGCCCTCGTCGAGACGGCCGACCGGATCGCCGGGCTGGACGCGGGCGCCGACGACTACGTGGTCAAGCCCTTCGACGTGGAGGAGGTCTTCGCCCGGCTGCGCGCCCTGCTGCGCCGCACCAGCCCGGTGGGGGCCGGCAGCGCACCCGCGGCCGAGGCGCCGAGGGCGCTCCCGGAGCGGTTCATCGAGGCGGCCGGCATCCGCATGGACCCGCAGGCGCGCCGGGCCTGGCGCGGCGCGCGCGAGCTGGAACTGACCCGCACCGAGTTCGAACTGCTGGAACTGCTGGTGCGCAACGCGGGCATCGTCCTCGACCACTCCACCATCTACGACCGCATCTGGGGCTACGACTTCGGGCCCGGCTCGAAGAACCTCGCCGTCTACGTCGGCTATCTGCGCCGCAAGCTCGACGAGCCGGACGCGCCGCAGCTGATCCACACGGTGCGCGGCGTGGGTTACGTGCTGCGGGAGGACTGAGTGGGCCGCCTGGGCCGCCTGCTGGCCGGGCGGCGGCCGAAGCTGGTCTCGCTGCGCACCACGTTCGCCGTGTCGTTCGCGGCGGTGACGGCGGCCGTGACGATCCTGGTCGGCATCCTGTCCTACAGCGCCGCCGCCCGGCTGGTGCGGGTGGACCAGCAGACGGTCTTCGACGAGGTCGTGCAGGACCTGCGCGACGAGGTCCGGCAGAACCACATGAGCCCCGGCGACTTCTCGTCCGCCGCCCCCGGCCACGACCTCGTACGCCCGGCTCGCACCGACGTGCAGGTGCTCGGCCCGGACGGGCACGTCGTCGACGCGGGCAGCCCGGGGCTGCCGGTCACCGGCACCGACGCGCGGATCGCCGCCGAGGCGCTGTCCGGGCAGGTCGTCGAGCACAAGGACGTCGACGTGGGCAGCGACGTCTACCGCGTCGCCACCGTCTCCCTCGGCGGCGGGCGGGGCGCGGTGCAGGTCGCGCAGGAGTTCAGCGACGTCGAGGATCTGCTGCGGGCGCTCCAGCGGCGGACGCTGCTGCTGATGGCCGCCGTGGTGGTCGGCGCCGGGCTGTTCGGCTGGTGGCTGGCCCGGCGGATCACGCGCCGCCTGGTCGTGCTGACCGACGCCGCCGAGGACGTCGCCCGCACCCGCCGGCTGGGCATCCAGGTGCCGGTGGCCGGCCATGACGAGGTCGGCCGCCTCGGCCGGGCCTTCGACCGCATGCTGGGCCGGCTCGCGCAGTCCGAGGAGGACCAGCGCCGGCTGGTCCAGGACGCGGGCCACGAGCTGCGCACGCCGCTGACCTCGCTGCGTACGAACATCTCCCTGCTGCGCCGGATCGACGAACTCCCGCCGAAGGCCCGCGAGGAACTGGTCGCCGACCTCGGCCAGGAGGCCCGGGAGCTGACCGACCTGGTGAACGAGCTGGTGGATCTCGCGGCCGGGCAGTCCGACACCGAGCCGCCGCGCCGGGTGGACCTCGCCGACATCGCCGAGGAGGTGGCGGGGGTGGCCCGGCGCCGCAGCGGCCGGGAGATCCGGCTGCGCGCGAGCGGCGACACCACGACCGACGGGCGGCCCGGGATGCTGACCCGGGCGCTGTCCAACCTCGTCGAGAACGCGGTGAAGTTCGACCAGGGCGGCCGGGATCCCGTCGAGATCGTCGTCGCCGGGCCCGCCCGGCCCGGCACGATCCGCGTCGAGGTCCTGGACCGCGGCCCCGGCATCACCGATCACGACCTGGCCCGGGTCTTCGACCGCTTCTACCGCGCCGCCGACGCCCGCTCCCTGCCGGGCTCCGGCCTGGGGCTGTCCATCGTCCGCGAGGTGGCCCTCGCACACGGGGGAGAGGCGTTCGCCCATCGCCGGGACGGGGGCGGGACGGTGA
>NZ_JAIGQA010000147.1:0-21109 GCF_019733245.1 Streptomyces sp. WAC04114 | reverse complement strand
GATCGTAGGCCGGGCGGGTGAGGGCGCGGGGGTGGGGCGGCGTGCCGGACGGCGGGACGACCTCGCGGGCCGCGACCCGGGTGCCCGAGCCCTGCCGGGCGGTGAGCCAGCCCTCGGCGACGAGGTCGGAATAGGCGTCGGCGACGGTGTTGCGGGCGATGCCCAGGTCGGCGGCGAGCGCGCGGGAGGAGGGCAGCCGGGTGCCGGGGGCCAGCCGGCCGGAGCGGACGGCCTCGCGCAGCGCGTCGGTCAGGCCGCGGCGCAGGCCCGGCCCGGTCGGCTCCACCAGCAGGTCGATGCCCAGAGTGGCCCAGGGTTCCGCCATGGAAATGGACCATACTCCTGGGCTGCTTCCTTCCTAGGGTCGAGGGCATGACGACGCACACCGAGACCACGACCACCGTGGAGTACGCCCCCGAGCGGCCCGCCCGCCTGGAGTGGGCCAAGCACGCGCCCGAGGTCTACAAGGCGATGGTCCGGCTGGAGACCGCCGCCCGTAAGGGCCTCGACCACACGCTGTACGAACTGGTGAAGATCCGCGCCTCCCAGATCAACCACTGCGCGTTCTGTATCGACATGCACACCAAGGACGCCCTCGCGGCGGGTGAGAGCGTCGAGCGGATCGTGCAGCTCAGCGCCTGGGACGAGTCGCGGCACTTCTACACCGCGAAGGAGATCGCCGCGCTGGAGCTGACGGAGGCGGTGACGGTCCTGACGGACGGTTTCGTGCCGGACGAGGTCTACGACAACGCCGCGAAGCACTTCGAGGAGGCCGAGCTGGCGCAGGTCATCGCCGCGATCACGGTGATCAACGCATGGAACCGGTTCGGGGTGACCTGCCGGATGGCGCCGGGGCACTACGAGCCCGGCCAGTACAAGTGACGGCTTCCGCCAGGGGGTTGACGCCATGACCAAGGCCGACGTGTTCCGCGTGGGGGCCCCGGCCGACGGTGGCCCCTCGCCCGCCGAACTCGGCGCGCTCGGGGCCACCCGGATCACCTTCGGGCCGGGTCTCCAGCGACGGGCCGCCCCGGCCCCGCGGGAGATCGCCGACCGGCTGGCGCAGTGAACGTCAGGACAGCCACTTCTTCCAGGTGGACTCGTGGCTGTCCACCCACTTCTTCGCCGCGTCCTCCGGCGTCATCTTCTTGTCGGCGATCATCAGGGAGACCTCGTTCTGGTCCTCGGTCGTCCACTTGAACTTCTTCAGGAAGGCCGCCGCCTTGCCGCCCTTCTTCGCGAAGTCCGCGTTGAGGTACTTCTGCAGCGGGGTGTGCGGATAGGCGCAGGCGACCTTCTCCGGGTCGGCGTCGCAGCCCTCCTTGTACGGCGGCAGCTTCACCTCGGTCATCGGGACCTTCTTGAAGAGCCACTGCGGGGAGTACCAGTAGGTGAGGAAGGGCTTCTTCTCCTTGGCGAACTGTTTCATCTGCGTGATCTGCGCCGCCTCGGACCCGGCGAACACCACCTGGTAGTCCAGCTTCAGGTTCTTCACCAGCGCCTTGTCGTTGGTGACGTAGGACGGCGAACCGTCCATCAGCTGGCCCTTGCTGCCGCTCTCCGGGGTGCGGAACTGATCGGCGTACTTGTTGAGGTTCTTCCAGTTCGTGACGTCCGGGTGCTTCTTGGCGAAGTACGTCGGGACGAACCAGCCGATGTGGCCGGTGACGCCGAGGTCGCCGCCGGGCGCGATCGTCTTCTTGTCCTTGACGTAGCGCTGTTCCTGCTCGGGGTGGCCCCAGTCCTCCAGGAGCGCGTCGACGCGGCCCTGGCTGAGGGCGTCCCAGGCGGGCACCTCGTCGACCTGGACGGTGTCGACGCGGTAGCCCAGTTCGTGCTCCAGGAGGTACTGGGCTACGGCCACGTTGGACTGGGCGCCCACCCAGGACTGCACGGACAGGGTCACGGTCTTGGCGCCCTGCGCATTGGCGAAGGGCGAGGCCTGCTTGGTCATGTCGGCGGCGCCGCAGCCGGTGAGCAGTGCCAGGGAGCTCACCGCGGCGACCGCGGCAGTGGTACGGACGCGCATGTCACGCTCCCTTCTTCGCGCGGCGTTCGGTGGGCTGCGTCACCCGGTCGAGCATCAGGCCGAGGCAGACGATCGCGCCGCCGGCCACCAGACCGGTCGCCAGGTCGCCCTGGGCGAGGCCGAAGACGACGTCGTAACCGAGCGCGCCACCGCCGACCAGGCCGCCGATGACGACGACGGCGAGGACCAGGACGAGGCCCTGGTTGACGGCGAGCAGCAGCGCCGGGCGGGCCAGCGGGAGCTGCACCTGCTTCAGCTGCTGCCAGCTGGTCGCGCCGAGCGAACTGGAGGACTCCAGTGCGGCCGGGTCGACCTGCCGCAGGCCCTGGGTGGTGATCCGGACGACGGCCGGCAGCGCGTAGACGATCGCGGCGGCGACGGCCGGGGCGCGGCCGACGCCGAACAGGGCGACGACCGGGATCAGGTACACGAACTGCGGCATCGTCTGGAACACGTCGAGGACCGGGCGCAGCGCCCGCTCCAGGCGGTCGCTGCGGGCCGCGGCGATCCCTACGGCGAAGCCGACGACCAGGGTGACGGCGACGGCCGCCAGGACCTGGGAGAGGGTGTCCAGGGAAGGCTTCCAGACACCGAGGACGCCGATCGCGGCCATGGCGAGGACGGCGGTGAGCGCGGTGCGCCAGGTGCCGATGACCCAGGCCAGGGCGGCGACGATCAGCAGCACCGCCCACCAGGGCAGCGCCTGCAGGCCGTCGCGCATCGGGTCGAGGACCCAGGTGGTGAAGTGGCCGGCCCAGTCGGCGGTGCCGCCGACGACGGGGACGCCCGAGTACAGGTGCGCGGTCATCCAGTCGACGGCGCGGTTGACGGGCTCGGCGATGGCGACGACCCAGGAGTCGGGCCAGTCGAGGCGGCCCGCGAGCCGCCCGGCGACCGCCACGGCGACGACACCGGCGAGGGCGAAGAGCCAGCCGCGGCCGCTGTGGGGCTCGGGTTCGGCGCCGAGCTTCTCCCCCGCCGCGCCCGTGACCCGGTCGAGGACGACGGCCAGCAGCACGATCGGGATACCGGCGGCGAGGGCGGCACCGACGTCGACCGAGGCCAGGGCCTGGTAGACGCGGTCACCGAGACCGCCGGCGCCGATGACGGCCGCGATGACGGCCATGGACAGCGCCATCATGATCGTCTGGTTGAGCCCCAGGAGGAGTTCCTTGCGGGCCAGCGGGATCCGGGCCGTCAGCAGGCGCTGTCGTGCCGTGGAGCCGAGCGACTCGACGGCCTCCAGCACCTCCTTGTCGGCGCCGCGGAGCCCGAGCGAGGTGAGGCGGGCCATGGGCGGGGCGGCGTAGATGACGGTGGCCAGGACGGCCGCCGGGACGCCGATGCCGAAGACCAGCACGACCGGCAGGAGGTAGGCGAAGGCGGGCAGCACCTGCATGGTGTCCAGGACCGGCCGCAGCACGCGGTCCATCCGGTCGGACAGTCCGGCGGCGAGCCCGAGCAGCACGCCCACCACAACCGACGCGAGGACCGCGACGACCATTAGGGCGAGCGTCTGCATGGTCGGCACCCACATGCCGAGCAGCCCGCAGGCGAGGAACGCGGCGCCGGTGCCGAGGGCCAGCTTCACGCCCGCCACCCGCCAGGCGACCAGCGCGCCGAGGGCCGTGACGCCCGCCCAGCCGACGGCCAGGAACGTGAGGTAGACGGCCCGTACGGCGATGACGACGACGTTGCTGACGTGGCCGAAGAAGTACAGGAACAGCGGGTGGCTGTCGCGGTTGTCGATGATCCAGTCGCTGGCCTTGGCGAGCGGCTCGGAGAAGTCGAGGGTCAGCGCGCTCGGCCAAGTGCCGCTCGCCCAGCGGGCGTTGGCCAGCGGCACGAGGATCGCGGCGGCGAGGGCGAGCAGCAGCAGCTTGTGCACGGCCCGGTGCTTGAGGAGACCGGGCAGCCCGACGCGGGGCGGGTTCGCGGTGATGGTCGCCATCAGACCGCCTCCTTGGGCTGCTCCGTCCCGGGCGGAGCGGGCTGCTCCGTGCCGGCGACGACGCCGAGGAGCGTGTCGGAGTCGACCACGCCCACGCACCGGCCCTTGTCCACGACCCGGGCCGGAGCGCCGGCGCGGGCGACCGCCTCGATCGCCTCGGACACCGTCGCGTCGGGCCGCACGGCCGGTCCGCTGCCGTCCTGGCCGGCCGACGGGCGGCGCATGGCCGTACGGACGGTCATGACCTGCTCGCGCGGGACGTCGCGGACGAACTCGCGGACGTAGTCGTCGGCGGGCGAGCCCACGATCTCCTCGGGTGTGCCGAGCTGGACGACCCGGCCGTCGCGCATCAGGGCGATGCGGTCGCCCAGCTTGAGGGCTTCCTGGAGGTCGTGCGTGATGAAGACCATCGTGCGGCCCTCCTCGTGGTGGAGCCGGACCACCTCCTCCTGCATCTCGCGCCGGATGAGGGGGTCGAGCGCGCTGAACGGCTCGTCGAAGAGGAGGACTTCGGGGTCGACGGCGAGTGCGCGGGCGAGGCCGACGCGTTGCCGCTGGCCGCCGGAGAGCTGGCTGGGGCGACGGTGCTCCATGCCTTCGAGGCCGACCTTGGCGACGACCTCGGCGGCCCGCTCGCGCCGCTCGGCCTTGCCCATGCCCTGGATCTCCAGGCCGTAGGCGACGTTGTCGAGGACGGTGCGGTGCGGCAGCAGGCCGAAGTGCTGGAAGACCATCGCGGCGCGGTGGCGGCGCAGTTCGCGCAGCCGGGAGCGGTCCATGGCGCGGACGTCCTCGCCGTCGATGGCGATGGTGCCGGCCGTGGGCTCGATGAGCCGGGTCAGACAGCGCACCAGCGTGGACTTGCCGGAGCCGGACAGGCCCATGACGACGAAGACCTCGCCCTTGCGCACGTCGAAGCTGACGTCGCGGACGGCGGCCGTGCAGCCGGTGCGGGAGCGCAGCTCGGCGGGGTCGAGGGCGGTGAGCTCGGGGTCGCCGGGGATGCGGTCGGCCTTGGGGCCGAACACCTTCCACAGGCCCTCCACCGAGAAGACGGGCGTGGTGTCCATGGTCTGCTCCGTGGGGGGTTCGAGGGTCGCGGTCACTTCGCACCACCACCGATCAGCTCGGCGGCCTTCTCCCCGACCATGAGCACTCCGATCATCGGGTTGACGGTGGTCATGGTGGGGAACACGGAGGCGTCCGCGATGCGGATGCCCTCCAGGCCGCGGATGCGCAGCTCGGGGTCGACGACGGCCTGCTGGTCGTCGGCGGCGCCCATCTTGCAGGTGCCGGCGGGGTGGTAGACGGTGTGCGCGACCTTGCGCGCGTACTCGCCAAGCTCCTCGTCACCGGTGACGTCCGGGCCGGGGGCCACTTCGCGCTTGAGCCAGCCGGCCAGCGGCTCGGTCTTGGCTATCTCGCGGGCGATCTTGATGCCGTCGACGAGGGTCTTGCCGTCGTAGTCGTCCTCGTCGGTGAAGTAGCGGAAGTCCAGGGCCGGCTTGACCTCGGGGTCGGCGCTGGTCAGGTAGAGCCGGCCGCGGCTCTTCGGCTTGGGGATGTTCGGGGTCATCGAGACGCCGAACTCCGGCCGCTGGTAGCCCAGTCGCTCCGGGTTGTCCGTGAACGGGATCTGGTAGAAGTGGAACATCAGGTCGGGGTGCGGCTGTTCGGGGTCGCGGCGCACGAACAGGCCCGCGTCGGAGTCCATCGCGGAGTTCTCCGGGATGGGGCCGTTGGTCTCCCAGACGATGACCGACTCGGGGTGGTCGAGCAGGTTCTCGCCGACGCCCGGCAGGTCGTGCGTGACGGGGATGCCGAGCTTCTCCAGGTCGGCCTTGGGGCCGACGCCGGAGTGCATCAGCAGCCGCGGCGAGTCGACGGCGCCGGCACAGAGCAGCACCTCGCCCCGGGCCTTGACGAGGATCTCCTCGCCGTCCTTGGTGCGTACGTGCACGCCCTCGGCGCGGTTGCCGTCGAACTGAAGCTTGTACGCCCAGGTCTCCAGCAGGATCGTCAGGTTGGGCCGCTCGTCCATCACCGGGTGGAGGTACGCCACCGACGCCGAGGACCGCTTGTTGTTCTCGGGGTGGTAGGCGAGGTCGAAGAAGCCGACGCCCTCGGTGAACGGCTTCTTGTTGAAGCCCTCCACGCGCGGCACGCCCAGCGCCTCCTGGGCCGCGTCGACGAAGTCGCGGGCGATGGCGTTCCGGTCCTTCTCGTCGACCGGGACGATGTTGTTGTTGAGCCGGGCGAAGTACGCCTCCATCTGCACCGCGCCCCAGCCCTTGGCGCCCGCGGCCTCCCACTCGTCCCAGTCCGCCGGCAGCGGCTTGAAGGCGATCAGGGTGTTGTGCGAGGAACAGCCGCCCAGGACGCGGGCCCGGCTGTGCCGGATATGCGAGTTTCCGCGTGGCTGTTCGGTGGTGGGGTAGTCGTAGTCGAGCTCGCCGCCGAGCAGGCCCATCCAGCGGCGCAGGGTCAGCACGTCGTCTCGGCCGACGTCACTGGGGCCGCCCTCGATGACGGCGACGGTGACGTCCGGGTTCTCGGTCAGTCGGGAGGCGATCACGGAACCTGCGGTTCCGCCGCCTATCACGACATAGTCGTACTCATGACTGGTGTGGGACATGGCGTACTTGCTCCAGTGGAGATGAAGTGAACGGGCTCGGGGGACGGACGTCAGCCCGGGATGTGGGGGTCAGCCCGGGTTGGGGGGTCGGCGGCCCGGCAGGGGACGGGGGTCAGCCCGCGAACCAGCGCACCGGCTTCGGAGCGAGGTTCTGGTAGACGTGCTTGGTCTCCCGGTATTCGGCGAGGCCTGCGGGGCCGAGTTCGCGGCCCACTCCGCTCTTGCCGAAACCGCCCCACTCCGCCTGCGGCAGGTAGGGGTGGAAGTCGTTGATCCAGATCGTGCCGTGGCGCAGCCGGCCGGCCACGCGGCGGGCGCGGCCCGCGTCGGCGGTCCAGACGCCGCCCGCGAGTCCGTACTCGGTGTCGTTGGCGAGGGCGACGGCCTCGTCCTCGGTACGGAAGGTCTCGACGGTGAGGACCGGCCCGAAGACCTCCTCCCGTACGACGCGCATCTCGCGGTGGCAGTGGTCGAGGACGGTCGGCTCGTAGAAGTAGCCGTTCTCCGGGCGCTGCGCGGACGGTTCGGGGCGCTTGCCGCCGGAGCGCAGCACCGCGCCCTCCTTGAGGGCGGACTCGACGTACATCTCGACCTTGGCGCGCTGCTGCTCGGAGACGAGCGGGCCGCACTCGACACCGTCCTCGGTGCCGCGGCCGAGGCGGATCTTCTCGGCGCGCCGGGCGAGTTCGGTGACGAAGCGGTCCCGGACCGACTCCTCGATGATGAGGCGGGCACCGGCCGAGCAGACCTGACCGCTGTGGATGAAGGCGGCGTTGAGGGCCTGGTCGACGGCGGTGTCGAAGCCCTCCTCGGTGGCGCAGGCGTCGGCGAAGACGACGTTGGGGTTCTTGCCGCCCAGTTCGAGGGCGACCTTCTTGACGGTCGGGGCGGCGGCCTGGGCGACCTTGGTGCCGCTGACCAGGCCGCCGGTGAAGGAGACCAGGTCGACGTCGGGGTGCTCGGACAGGCGCGCGCCGACCGAATGCCCCGGGCCGGTGACGATGTTGGCGACGCCCTCGGGCAGTCCGGCCTCGACGAGCAGGTCGATGAGCGCGATCGTCGTCATCGGGGTGATCTCGCTCGGCTTGATGACGAAGGTGTTGCCGGCGGCGAGGGCGGGGGCGATCTTCCAGCTGGCCTGCAGCAGCGGGTAGTTCCAGGGCGTGATCATCGCACAGACGCCGATGGGCTCGTGCACGACGACGCTGTGGATGTCGGTCGAGCCCGCGTCCACGACCCGGCCGGGGGCCTCACCGGCGACCAGGTCGGCGAAGTAGCGGAAGGCGTCGGCGACACAGTCGATGTCGACGCGACCCTCCTCGACGGTCTTGCCCGCGTCCTGGGCCTCCAGCCGGCCGAGCTTCTCGCGGTCCCGGACCAGGAGATCGGCGACGCGCCTGAGCAGCGCGGCCCGCTCGGCGACGGGCGTGTGCGGCCACGGCCCCTCGTCGAAGGCGCGCCGGGCGGCGGCGATCGCCAGATCGGTGTCCTTCTCGTCGCCCTCCGCGACGACGGCGAAGGGCAGCGCGTCCGCGGGGTCGAGGATCTCGCGGGTGGCCCCGGAGGTGGCCGCCCGCCACTCTCCTCCCGCATGGATGGTTTGACGCGCCTGAAGTTCGGTACTTTCCGCCATGATCGCTCTTCGCCTTCCGTTCCTGATCAGCACCCCTGTGTCACATACGTGTCACTAAGAGACCGAGTTCGCCTGCCCGACTCCCGCAATTGCATGCGCACCCGTGGCCGAAAGTGCGCTGTGTCACGGGAGATGTGGACAAACAGGAACGAAAGGTGCGGGGAGCCGGACGTCGGTGCGCCGGGCGTCGGCGTCGGCCGGCCGTGGGTTCGCCGGGCGTCAGCTCACCAAGCCCGGAAATCTTCCGGCGGGCCCTCCCCCACGTGCGCGCTCAGCCCGGCCGCGTCGAGTCCCTCCGCCTCCCGGGCGAACGTCCGGCGCCGGCGCTCCAGCGATCCGACGAGCGTCTCGGAACGCGCGAAGGCCCCGCACCGGAGAACCGGTGCGGGGCCCGTGCGTGAACCCTCAGGGGCTTCGATCAGATGAGGCCGAGGCCGCGGACCGCCTCGCGCTCCTCCTCGAGCTCCTTGACGGAGGCGTCGATCCGGGCGCGGGAGAACTCGTTGATCTCCAGGCCCTGGACGATCTCGTACGAGCCGTCCTTGGTGGTGACGGGGAAGGAGGAGATGAGCCCCTCCGGGACGCCGTAGCTGCCGTCCGACGGGATACCCATGGAGACCCAGTCGCCGTCGGCGGTGCCGTTGACCCAGCTGTAGACGTGGTCGATGGCGGCGTTGGCGGCGGACGCGGCCGACGAGGCGCCACGGGCCTCGATGATGGCGGCGCCACGCTTGGCGACGGTCGGGATGAAGTCGTCGGCCAGCCACTTCTCGTCGTTCACGACCTCGGCGGCGTTCTTGCCGGCGATGGTGGCGTGGAAGATGTCGGGGTACTGGGTGGCGGAGTGGTTGCCCCAGATGGTCAGGCGCTTGATGTCGGCGACCGTCGAGCCCGTCTTCTTCGCGAGCTGGGTCAGCGCGCGGTTGTGGTCCAGGCGGGTCATCGCGGTGAAGCGCTCGGCCGGGACGTCCGGTGCGGCGGCCTGGGCGATGAGGGCGTTGGTGTTGGCCGGGTTGCCGACGACCAGGATCTTGACGTCGTCCGCGGCGTGGTCGTTGATGGCCTTGCCCTGCGGCTTGAAGATGCCGCCGTTGGCCTCCAGCAGGTCGCCGCGCTCCATGCCCTTGGTGCGGGGGCGGGCGCCGACGAGCAGACCGACGTTGGTGCCGTCGAAGGCGACGTTCGGGTCGTCGGTGATGTCGATGCCCTGCAGGAGCGGGAACGCGCAGTCGTCCAGCTCCATGGCCGTGCCCTCGGCGGCCTTCAGGGCCGGGGTGATCTCCAGCAGGCGCAGCTTCACCGGCACGTCCGCGCCGAGCAGCTGACCGGAGGCGATGCGGAAGAGCAGGGCGTAACCGATCTGGCCGGCCGCGCCGGTGACGGTGACGTTCACGGGAGTGCGGGTCATGGCGTTCTCCGTATGACAGCTGGCGGTGGGGCGGGTCCCTGCCCCGGACGTTTGATCGATCTCTTGGCATCAAGAGATCCATCCAGCCGTCAGGCTATCGCGCATCCGGGATCCCGGACGTCCGGGTCGGTGTGGCCCGGCCCACAACCCCGTTCCGCGAACCCGCCCCCATCACAAGAGGCGGCCGCCCGTCCGGGAGAGGAAGACGAAGGCGGCCGCCTGGGGGGATACCGACCATGCCGGACTCCCGTGGGGGTACGGTTCGCGTGCCCCCGATTACGGCGGACATTCCTCCCGTTCGGAAATTCTTCGTCCGGGTTGGGGGGGTGGGCTGTTGACCGGCGGGGCAGGGCTGTTGACCGGCGGGCCGCGGCTGGCAGGGCAGGGCTGTTGACCGGCGGGGCGCGGCCGGCGGAGCGGGCTGTTGACCGGCGGGGCCGTCCGGCGATCGGTGGGGCGGACCGTGTACCGGCGGAGTAACTCGGAGACCGGCGAGGCGGGTCGGCGACGGGTGCAGCCCCACCCCTCAGCGACCGGCGGGGTGGGACGGGGAGCGGCGCAGCCACCCGGAGACCGGCGAGGCCAGCCGCCGACCAGCGCAGCCGTACAGCGACCGGCGAGGCGGGACGGTGACCGGCACAGCCGACCAGCGACGGCGAAGCGAGCCGACGACTGGCGCAGCCACCCGGAGACCGGCAAGGCCAGCCGCCGACCAGCCCAGCCGCACAGCGACCGGCGAGGCAGGACGGTGACCGGCACAGCCGACCACCGACCGGCGCGGCGAGCCGACGACTGGCAAGGCGAGCCGACGACTGGCGCAGCCACCCGGAGACCGGCGAGACCAGCGTCAGACCGGCGCAGCCGCCCGGAGGCCGCGAGACGGGACGGTGACCGGCACAGCCGACCACCGACCGGCGCGGCGAGCCGACGACTGGCAAGGCGAGCCGACGACTGGCGCAGCCACCCGGAGACCGGCGAGACCAGCGTCAGACCGGCGCAGCCGTACAGCGACCGGCGAGGCAGGACGGTGACCGGCGCAGCCGCCCGGCCGGTCGGCGCAGCCATCAACCGGCAGAGCCGCCCATCGACCAGGTGTGCAGCCCGCCAGGCGGCGGGGCCACCCCGTCGACCCGGCGGAGCCGCCGCCTGTGAAGCACGCCGAGCAGCCGGCGCAGCCCATCGACCGACAGAACCGCCCCTCGCCCAGGGGCGCAGCCCATCCACCGGCGGAACCACCGAGCAACCAGCCGATGCAGCCCATCGACCGGCAGAACCGCCGATCAACCAGTCGATGCAGCCCCACCGACCCGGCAGAACCACCGATCGACCAGCCGATGCAGCCCGTCAACCCGGCGGAGCCGCCCCGCCGCTAGTCCGTGCAGCCCTTCTCGCCGGCCGTCAAGGTCGCGCAGGCCTTGGCGTCCGCGGCGTTCTTCACGGCCACCATCGGGGTGTAGGCGATGGCGTCACCGGCCGCGGTGATGCTGCCGGTCTGCTTCGCCTTGCCCGAGCTGATCTGGACCTCGTCGCCCTGTGTCGCCTGGGTGATGCGGCCCCAGGCCGCCTTGCAGGTCTCGCTGTAGCGGACCTCGACGACGGTCGTGCCGACGGTCACGGTCTGGGCGGTGGTCACCAGGTCACCGCTGCACCCCATGGCCTCCGCGTCCTTGCCGGTGCAACTGTCGCCGCTGCACTTCACGCCGGGCGGCAGTTTCGCGTCGCTGCTGACGTTCGGCGAGGGCGACTTGGCGCCGCCCTTGGCCTCGTCGTCGCCACCGCCACCGGTGAGATAGAACGCGCCGGCGATCACCACGAGAACGCCCACGACCCCCGCGAGGAAGGTCACGGTCCGCTTCTTGCCCGCCGACGCGGAGGAGGAAGAGGAGGCGGTGGCGGTCCGGCGGGTCCCTCCCGCACCACCGGCACCACCGGCACCACCGGAACCACTGGCACCACCTGCACCACCGGCCCGGCCCGGGACGGCGTCCTGGGGCTCGGCGTACGGGTCCGACCCGACGCCGGGAGTCCACCCGGGGCCCGAGGACGACCCGGGACCGGATCCGGGGCGCGATCCCCGGCCCGTGCCCGCTCCGGCGGAGCGCCCGCCGCTCGGCGACGGCCCCTGGTACCCGGCCAGCCCCCACGAATTGACATCGGGCTCGGCGGTCCGGCCGCTCTCCTCCCGCACACCCGAGCCGGAGGAGTCCTGGACCTCGGGCGCCGTCGGCTGCGGCGGCACGGTCGGGACCACACCGGCCGGTCCCGCGATGCCCGGCGTGACCGTGGTGCCGCCGCTCCGGCGGGCCGGCTTGGCACCGCTCGCGGAGGCCGCCCTGCCCTCACCCGACGTGGCCCCCTTGCCACCGGCCGAGGGGTCGGAGAAGTCCTGCCCGCCGAACTCCCCGAGCGCGGCGCGCGCCTGGGAGATCCGTATGGCCTCCATCGTCATGTCGTGCCGCATCTCCGAGCGGCTCCAGGCGCGCTCGGCGAGCTCCCACATGGTGGTCAGGTGCACCGGATTGGTGCCGGTGACCTCGGCCAGGGCGACGATCGCGCCCTTGGGCGCGAGCAGCCGGCCGTGCAGGTAACGCTCCCACGACGTCTTGCTGTAGCCCGTGCGGTCCGCCACCGACGCGATGCTCAGACCGCTGCGGTCCACGAGTCTGCGCAGCTGGCTGGTGAACTCCCTGATCTGCGGATCGAGCTCATCCGGCAAGGCCTTCCAACGAGGCATTGCTCCCCCTCTTCCCCCCGGTCGTGCTGATATTTCTCGCGCTGTTCGCCCCGCGCGCGGCGGCCTTGGCCGAGTCCCCGTTGTGGATACCCATAGGGATGCGTCCACTCAGGATCTCAGTTCCCTGACGGGGGGCGCACAGGAGCACGGTGACCGCGCGCAATACACCCTGGACCGTCCTGATTGTCCCTGCCAACCCCGCCGTCGCACCACTTTGTGCGGTATCGGATCAGAACCGGAAGCGGGACGTACCGGAACTGTCACTTCCGTGCCACAGCGCTCTGACAGCCGTTGAACAGGCCGTTCGCCGTGACCGAGGGTGGGTCGTGGCGGCGGGCCGTCCCTCCTCGGGGGAGGGGACGGACCGCCGTCCTCGTCATTCGTTGGTGACCGTGAAGTGCAGCGTGTCCTTCAGGAACGGGATCTGCAGCCACGGACTCGGCTGTGCCATCAGCGCCAGCAGCACGATCACGGTGCCCATCAGGCCGTAGGTGACGATGTCCGTGAAGCGGGAGCGCACGGCGAGCATGCCGACGCCCGGCAGCAGCCAGCGCATCGCGCCACCGCCCAGCAGGGCGACGCCGATCAGCAGCGTCCCCATCCGGAACTGGCCGAACGCCGTCACCAGCAGCCCCAGCCCGGCCAGCCCCAGCACGGCGAGGACGGGCCACTGCCGGGCGGGCGCGGGAGCGTCCCCGGGCGCGGCCCGGCCACCGCCCTCGGGCCGCGCGGTGTCCTTGGTGAACAGCGGGAAGCGCCGGGTGACCCGCCGCGGCCGCCCTTCGGCGTCGGGCGCGCTGACGGGGTCCCGGACGGTGAGTTCCTCCGGTGACTCGTGTCCCCTCGGCGTCTCCTGCCCGCCGGGCGTCTCCTGCCCGCCGGGCGTTTCGTGCCCGCCCGGGGGCGAGTGCTCGGCGCCGCCCGGGGCCTGTTGCTCGGCCCCGCTCGACGTCCGGTGCTCGGCCCCGCTCGGGGTCCGGGGCTCAGCCGACACTGCGCTCCGCCGCCTCGACCACGTTGACGAGCAGCTGGGCACGGGTCATCGGGCCGACCCCGCCGGGGTTCGGGGAGATCCAGGCGGCGACCTCGGCGACGTCGGGGTGGACGTCGCCCACGATCTTGCCCTCGGCGCTGCGGGAGACCCCGACGTCGAGGACGGCCGCGCCGGGCTTCACGTCCTCGGCCCGGATCAGATGGGCGGAACCCGCGGCGGCCACGATGATGTCCGCGCGCTTGAGGTGCGCCGACAGATCGCGCGTGCCGGTGTGGCACTGCGTCACGGTGGCGTTCTCGCTGCGGCGGGTCAGCAACAGCGGCATCGGCCGGCCGATGGTCACACCGCGTCCGACGACCACGACCTCGGCGCCCTTGATCTCCACGCCGTAGCGGCGCAGCAGCGTCAGCACGCCGTTCGGGGTGCAGGGCAGCGGGGCGGGCTCGTTGAGGACGAGGCGCCCCAGGTTCATGGGGTGCAGCCCGTCCGCGTCCTTGTCCGGGTCCATCAGCTCGAGGATGCGGTTCTCGTCGATGCCCTTGGGCAGCGGCAGTTGCACGATGTACCCGGTGCAGGCCGGGTCCTCGTTGAGCTCGCGGACGGCCGCCTCGATCTCCTCCTGGGTCGCCGTGGCGGGCAGTTCACGCTGGATGGAGGCGATGCCCACCTGTGCGCAGTCGCGGTGCTTGCCGGCGACGTACTTCTGGCTGCCGGGGTCCTCCCCGACCAGGATCGTGCCGAGGCCGGGCGTGACGCCCTTCTCCTTCAGCGCCGCCACGCGGGCGGTCAGATCGGACTTGATCGCGGCTGCGGTGGCCTTGCCATCGAGAATCTGGGCGGTCATGACCCCATCCTCGCGGATGACCCCGCCGCGGTTCCAATCCGCCCGCAATCCGGGCACCGGGGGCTCCCCCGCCCCGTATCCGCCCATGATCGGCGATGTTGCACTTGCACAACACATCGGGAATGCGGCTGGACAAGCCGGTCAGTGGTGCAGAACGATGACATGACAAGTACCGCGGGCAGTTCAACGGGGGGACGGTCGCAATACTGAAGGTTTTCCTCCGTGCGGATGTCACGCGTCGTCCCCGCACACGGACCAACGGAGGAAAGCCCCCATGAGCTACGGCGACCCGAACAACCCCTACGGCGCTCCCCAGGGGCAGCCGCAGCAGCCGGGATACGGCTACCCGCAGGACCAGGGGCAGGCTCCCGGTTACGGCTACCCGCAGGCCCCTCCGGTCTCCCCCTACGGCGGTCAGCCCGCGATGACCACCATGCCCGGCTCCGTGGGCGCGGCCCGCGTGATGCTGTGGGTGATCGTCGGTCTGCAGGTCCTCGGCGTGGCCATCTTCGCCTTCTCCGCCGTGGCCCTCAACGCCGCGAAGGACGACGAGTCCCTCAAGGACAACACCGCCTTCCAGGACCTGGTCGGTGACTCGACCGGCGTGATCTGGGGCTACGTGGTGTTCGGCCTGGCCTGGCTGGTGTTCGCGGCCGTCCTGGCGACCAAGTTCAAGAACGGCGGCAACGGCGCCCGGGTCACCATCCTGGTCTTCGCCATCATCACGGCGGTGCTCGGCATCTACCCGTTCGTCATCGTGGGCCTGGTGCACACCGTTCTCGCCATCCTGGTGGCCGTGTTCGTCGGCAACGCGAACGGCAAGGCCTGGTTCAACCGCCCCCGGTACTGACCGGTACTGAACGGACCCGGTCGACGACCGGACCGGTTCACGCCAATCACATCCAAGGGCCGTGTCTCACCCGTACGAGGGGGGCACGGCCCTGGTGCGTCGCCCTACCCTGACGGTGGTAGCTGTTCAGGCACGGGGAGAGCACCTTGTACAGCATCGTCGTGGCACCTCCGCCGACCACGGAGGACGAACGAGACCCCACCCCCGACAGACGCGCGCCCGGCGCCTTCCGGCTCTTTGGCGGCCTTCGTCCGGCCGGGCCGATCCGGTGACCGAGGCGTACGCCGTACCCGTGCCCAAGGGCTACCGGGTCGGCGACTGGGAGGTGCGCGAGCCCATCGCGACGGGCGCCTTCGGCAGCGTGTACGCCGCCCGGCGCGTCGGTGACGGCGCCGGGCTGCCACCCACGGCCGCGCTGAAGTTCCTGCCCACCGGGACGGCCACACCCCGCCGGCTGGCCCACCTGCGCGAACTGGTCGAGCGGGAGGTCGAGCTGTACCGGCGGCTGAGCCACCCGCGGCTGGTGCGGATGTACCAGACGCTCACGGTCGACGACCCGGGGCGGCCGGAGCTGGACGGCGCCACCGTCCTCGTCCTGGAGAAGGCCGAGGGCTCCCTGGCGGCCCTGCTCGCCGCGACGCCCCGGCCCGCGGCCGGTCCCGCGCTGCTCGCGCAGATCGCCGAGGGCCTCGCCCAGTTGCACGGCGCCGGCTGGGTGCACGGCGATCTGAAGCCGGCCAACGTGCTGCAGATGGCGGACGGCTCGGTGCGTCTCGCCGACTTCAACATGGCCGCGGAGCTGGAGGGCACCCACGCCTACACACCGGCCTTCTCCACCCCCGACTACACCCCGCCGGAACTGCTCTGGACCGAGATCGGCGAACGGGGCCGCCGCATCCGCCCGTCCGCCGACATCTGGGCCTTCGGCGTCCTCGCCCACCTCGTGCTGACCGACTCCTTCCCGCTGCCCGGGGCGACCTCGACCGCCCGGCGCGACGCGGCAGCGGCCTACGCCCGCGGCGTCGACGAACTGCGCCTGTCGCCGGAACTGCCCGACGACTGGCGGGAGATCGTGCGCGCCTGCCTGACCCGGACGCACCGGCAGCGCATCGGCGCCACCGCGCTGCTGCGCCGGGTGACGGCGGCCGCAGGCCCGGACCGGCGCGTCCTCCACCTGCCCCGCCTGCGCACCGCCCACCGTCTGCGCACCGCCCGCCGCCGCTTGCGCCGCGGGTCCGTCGCGGCCGCCCTGGCCGGGGCCGCCGCGGCCCTGGCCGCCCTCGCCTACGGCATCAGCGTCTGGGCGGGCGCCGACGGGACCGGCGGCGGAACCGGGTCCGGCGCGTCCGCGAACGTCTCCGCCGCCGCGTACGGCGCCTCCGAACTCCGCACCGACCGCGGCATTCCGCCCGCCTACCGGCTGCTGATCGTCGAGACGGCGCACGACTGCGACCAGAAGGAGGTCACGCCGGTTCTGATCGCCGCCATGCTGAAGGTGGAGAGCGACTTCGACCCCGACCTCTCCGACCCCGACCACAACGAGTACGGCATCGCCCGCTGGACCCCGCGCGTCCTGCGCTGGTGGATGAACGAGGACGGCACCCCCGGCGAGACGGTCCCCCAGCCGCCCTTCCCGCCCGCCGAGTCCATCCCGGCGATGGGCCGCTACCTGTGCTGGATCGCCCCGCGCCTGCACGCGGACCTGCCGGGCGACCGGCAGGTCCTGATCGCCTCCGCGTACCGCACGTCGTACCGCACGGTGAACGCGACGAAGGGCGTGCCCCCGGACGTACGCGTCTACGCCGACCGCGTCGCCCGCTTCCTGAAGGAGTACGCGCCCGACGGCCGGAAGTGACCTCGGGGGCAAGGACGTTGACGCGCCGTCAAGAAGAACTGCGGTACTTCCTGGAGGCCGGGCGCTACGAGGTCTGACGCCTGACATGGCTGAGCGGGCCGGCGGGATCGCTCGCTCCGGCCCGCTCCGTCAGAGGACTCAGTGGAAGAAGTGCCGCGTCCCCGTGAAGTACATCGTGACGCCGGCCTTCTGCGCGGCCTCCACGACCAGCTCGTCACGGACCGAACCGCCGGGCTGGACCACGGCCTTCACTCCGGCGGCGGTGAGGATCTCCAGGCCGTCCGGGAAGGGGAAGAACGCGTCGGAGGCGGCGTACGCGCCCGTCGCGCGCTCGGCGCCCGCCCGCTCGACGGCGAGCTTCGCGGAGTCCACCCGGTTGACCTGCCCCATGCCGACGCCGACCGAGGCGCCGTCCTTGGCGAGCAGGATCGCGTTGGACTTCACCGCGCGGCAGGCCTTCCAGGCGAACGCCAGCTCGGCCAGCTCGTCGGCGCTCAGCGCCTCGCCGGTCGCCAGCGTCCAGTTGGCCGGGTCGTCGCCGTCGGCCTGGAGGCGGTCGGTGACCTGGAGCAGCGCGCCACCGTCGATCGGCTTGACCTCGACGGGCGCGGCCGGCCCGTCGGCGCAGCGCAGCACACGGATGTTCTTCTTCTTGGTGAGGGCCTCCAGGGCCCCGTCCTCGTAGCCGGGCGCGACGATGACCTCGGTGAAGATCTCCGCGACCTGCTCCGCCATCTCCTTGCTGACCGGGCGGTTGACCGCGATCACACCGCCGAAGGCCGACAGCGGGTCACAGGCGTGCGCCTTGCGGTGCGCCTCGGCGACGTCCGCGCCGACGGCGATGCCGCAGGGGTTGGCGTGCTTGATGATCGCGACACACGGCTCGGCGTGGTCGTACGCGGCACGGCGGGCGGCGTCCGTGTCCGTGTAGTTGTTGTACGACATCTCCTTGCCGTGCAGCTGCTCGGCCTGGGCGAGGCCGCCGGTGCCCGAGACGTAGAGGGCCGCGGGCTGGTGCGGGTTCTCGCCGTAGCGCAGGGTGTGCTCGCGCTCCCAGGTGGCGCCGAGGAAGTCGGGGAACTGCGAGTCGTCCACGGGCGCGTAGGAGGAGGCGAACCAGGAGGCGACGGCCACGTCGTAGGCGGCCGTGTGCTGGAAGGCCTCGGCGGCGAGCCGCTTGCGGGTGGCGAGGTCGAAGCCGCCGCCCTGGACGGCCTTGAGGACATCGGCGTAGCGGGCGGGGCTGGTGACGACCGCGACCGACGGGTGGTTCTTGGCGGCGGCCCGGACCATCGAGGGGCCGCCGATGTCGATCTGCTCGACGCACTCGTCGGGCGTGGCACCGGAGGCGACGGTCTCGCGGAACGGGTAGAGGTTGACGACGACGAGGTCGAACGGCTCGACACCCAGCTCGGCGAGCTGCTCGCGGTGGCTGTCCAGGCGCAGGTCGGCGAGGATGCCCGCGTGCACGCGCGGGTGCAGGGTCTTGACCCGGCCGTCGAGGCACTCGGGGAAGCCGGTGAGCTCCTCGACCTTGGTGACGGGGACGCCGGCAGCGGCGATCTTCGCGGCGGTGGAGCCGGTGGAGACGAGCTCGACCCCGGCCTCGTGGAGCCCGCGCGCGAGGTCCTCAAGACCGGTCTTGTCGTAGACGCTGACGAGCGCCCGGCGAAGGGGCCGCTTGTTGCTCTCGGCGGTCACTGGATAACTACCTTTCGTCCCTCAATGCGATAGCCGTTGCGGGCGAGCCGCCCCACGACCTCGACGAGCAGCCTTCGCTCGACTTCCTTGATGCGCTCGTGCAGAGCGCCTTCGTCGTCCTCGTCCCGGATCTCCACCACGCCCTGCGCGATGATCGGCCCGGTGTCGACGCCGTCGTCGACGAAGTGGACGGTGCAGCCGGTGACCTTTGCGCCGTACGCGAGCGCGTCCCGCACGCCGTGGGCTCCCGGAAAACTGGGCAGGAGAGCGGGGTGCGTGTTGACGAACCGCCCGCCGAACCGCGCGAGGAACTCCTTGCCGACGATCTTCATGAACCCGGCGGAGACGACGAGGTCGGGCTCGTACGCCGCGACGGCCTCGGCGAGAGCGGCGTCCCACTCCTCGCGACTTCCGTGGTCCTTGACCTTGCACACGAAGACCGGCAGCCCGGCGCGCTCGGCCCGCGCCAGCCCCTCGATGCCCTCGCGGTCCGCGCCGACGGCCACGATCTCGGCCCCGTACTCCGGTGCGCCGACGGCGGCGATCTCGTCGAGCAGCGCCTGGAGGTTGGTGCCGGATCCGGAGACCAGCACGACGAGGCGCTTGGCGCGCGGGGCCACGGGCTTGGCGGCCACGGTGGGGGCCTTTCTCGGGGAAGCGTCTGTCCAAGGTGGTCGGCGCTCAGCGTTTTGTGCATTCATACGAATGCTTTGCTTCCCCGGATACGGGGAAGCCTACGAACCGGTCGACCGTCAGCAACGATACCGGCACACCGGACGGCCCCCACGGGACGGGGGCGTGGCCGGAAGGTAGCGTCTGGGCGGAGCCGGTTCGGGAACGACGTCCGGACGTGGTGCGTTCAGGAGGTGACGGACCCGGGTCCGACGCCGTTCCGTTCTGTCCACACATTGCTCCTCACCAACGGGAAGACGCTCACTTGATGCCGGACCGCAGCCTGCGACTCCTCACGTTCCCCCAGCTGTTGCCGCAGGGAGGGGAGCGCGGCGCCGTGCTGCTGCGGGAGCGCCCCAGCTCACCGCCCGACGCGCCGTCGGGCGGCGGCGACGGCGAGCAGGGGCGCGGCTCCCAGGAGGACAACCCCTTCGCCCCGCCGCCCGAAGGCACTCCGGACCGGCCCTGGCAGCCGCGCCGCCCGTCGGGCGACGACTCCCAGGACTCCGGCGACGGGGACGGCGGACACCGCTCGCCCTGGGGCAGCCAGTGGAGCGACCAGCAGCCCGGCCGCTCCCCCGGCGGCTTCGGGGAGCGCCCGCGCGGTGGGCCCGAGGGCCAGGGCGGCGGCCCCAAGGGTGGCGGCCCGAACGTGCGCTGGGACCCGACGGATCCCGCGCAGCGCCGGGCGCGCTATGCCCTGCTGTCGGGCATGTGGGCCTTCTTCTTCGCCCTCTTCAGCTGGCCGTACGTGGCGCTGCTGCTCGGCGCGCTCGCCCTGTACTGGGCCATCAGCTCCCTGCGCGCCAAGCCCCGCAGACCGGACCCGGACTCCCCCGCCCCCGAGCAGCAGCAGGGCGGCGGCCGCCCCCAGACGACGGCGGCGGTGAGCGGCCTGGTCACGGCGTCCCTGGCGATCGCCCTGGTCGCCGCGTCCTTCACGGCGCAGCTGGTCTACCGCGACTACTACACGTGCACCAACGACGCCCTCACGAACGAGGCGAAGCAGTCCTGCTCCCAGCTTCTGCCGGAGGAGCTGCGGGGATTGCTGGGGACGAACGACTGACGCCTCAGGCACTCTCCGGCGGGGCGGGCCGGTCGGACGGCAGGAAGTCGTAGGGCCCGTAGTCCGTTTCGCGGCCCTGGTCGCGCAGGCCGTAGGCGGCTCCGATTCCCCGAGAGCCATCCCCGACCCCGGCACCCCAGAAATCTTCGACGTCCTCGTCGCCCGCGGACGATGCAGCGCCCCGGGCGCGGTCTGCCCGTCCCGCACCCCGGGTGCCGTCCACGCCGCCGGCGCCTCCGGCCACCCCCGCGATCCCGGCCACCCCGGTACGCGTGAACCGACCGCGGCCCAGCCGGGCCCCCTTCCGCAGCCGGCCGGGCCCGTCGGGGCCCCCGCCCGTGTGCTCGCGCCGCTTGCCGGTCGTCGCCTCCTCCGTCCGGAGCGACCGGCACCGCCAGGCCCGTACTCCCACCGCCGTCGGGATCGCCAGCAGCACCAGCCAGGCCAGCGTCGCAGCGGCGGCCTGCCACCAGACCGGGCCGAACCGGGACAGCACACCGGCACCGAGCGGGCCGCCCGAGAGCCCGGCCAGTCCCGCGAGCACGGCCGCGCACAGCACCGACGACAGTGCGGCGGCGCGCGGGCGGCCCTCTGGTCGACCGGCCGCGCCGTCCGCGCCGCGGCACGGTCGTCGGTGCTGTGCGCGGCCGTGCTCGCGGGACTGGCCGGCCCGCCGGGCGGCCCGCGCGGTGCCGGCGGCGTGTGCCGGGCCGGCCCCGCGGGTGGCCAGGCAGCCG
>NZ_JAIGQA010000146.1:0-21221 GCF_019733245.1 Streptomyces sp. WAC04114 | reverse complement strand
AAATGGCGAGAGTGCGGGCCAGGCGCTCGGCGCGGCACGCGCTCTTCACCGACACCCGCACATTGCTGGTGAACGCGTGCGTCTTCGCTGCCGCGGCCGCCGCCTTGAGGCTCAGGTTGATTGAGCCGGTGGCCGCGTTGGTGGGGTTGAGCCGCACCTTGTAGGTGCCGGCTTCGGCGAGGTCGGTCAGGGCGATCGACCCCGACGCGCCGGCCGAGATAAGCCGGAAGCTGACCGCCGCGGTGCCGGACGGGGCCAGCACGCCCGCCCACAGACTGCTGGTGAAGGTGTTCGCCGCCACCTCCAGCGACAGGTCATCACCCGCCTTGGCGGTAAACGAAGCATGGATGTTCTGCCCGGGCCGGCCCACCGTCGCCTTCACCGCCGCACCGCCACGCGCGAGCACGCCGACGTCGGCCGGTTTGGACAGGGTCAGCGTCACCTTGCCGACGTCCAGCCTGCGGTCCGCCACCCGCACCGTGTAGGTGCCGGCCGCAAGGGCCCCACTGTCCCAGGCATCGTTACGGCCGGGCGAGGTTGTGATGCTGGACATGTAGTTGCCGTCCGGACCGGTGATCGTGACGGTCGCGTACGACGGCATCGTCGCCCCCGTCGCCGCGAGACTGGCGAGTACGGGCAGTTCGCACGCGTGGCCACCAACTACGACGGTCTGATCGTCTCGGTGCTGACCGAGGCGCAGTCGGAGCGTACCGGGGACTGGCGGCGAGGCGCCGGTCCGTGCCCGCTGTGCGGGATGCGGTCGGCGGACGTGGCGCAGGGCGAGGGCGCATGGCTGGCGGCGACGGTGTCGCTGGTGCTGGCCGCGGCGAAGATACGTGACCATGTCACCGACAGCGACGGCCTGTTGGGGTGCCGCCCGGTGACGCTGGCGGCACGCCGGATCGCCCACGGCTGGGTCCGTGCGAACGCCGCGGGCGGCGAACGGCTCGGCTTCGACAACGGCGGTGCTGCTCGTCACGGTCGAACGCCAGCCGGAAATTGAGCGGTTGACCGGCCCCGGCAGCTCGCTGCTGACGGTGACGGAGCCCACGGAGACGGCAACCGCCGCCGCCTTCGCTCACACCGCGGTACTCGCCGGCCGCCCAGGCAACGCCGAACCCCTGGCGGAGGCCGGCCGCCTGTTCGGTCGGCTGGCGCATCTGCTGGACGCGGTGGAGGACCTGGACGCGGACGAGGCGTCCGACGCGTGGAACCCGATTGCCGTGACCGGCACGGACCGCGCCGAAGTGCGCGCCGGCTCTGTGACGACGCCGTCCACAGAATCCGACTCGCTCTGGCAGAAGTTGAGTTCGTCGACGGGCGGCTGGTACGAGCGCTCCTGGGCGACGAGTTGGAGCGTGCCACTGACCGCGTCTTCGACCCCCGGCCTCGTCACCACCAGCGTCGCCACCAGGCGCGGGGCTCACGCATGCTGCTCTGGCCGGGACGCCGTACAGCGACGGAAATACCTTCGGAGACCGGCACGGCCTGCGGCATAGGGGCGCTTGCTGGCGCGGCCCCGGAGGGCGGCTCGATGGCGTCGAGCCGTCCGCCGGAGGGGCAGTGCCGGCGGTGTGACCAGTGGCGCCGGTTGTGCCGTGGCTGCGGGGTGTGCTCCAACTGCTGCATCTGCATCGAGGACGACGGAGAGCCCTGGCAGTTCGGCGACGGCAACCGCGATGGCGGCTCGGACCAGGGCGGTTCAGGGGGCGACGGCTGGTTCGGTGGCCGGGGTGGCGGCAACTCGGGCGGGTCAGCCGGAGGTTCGGGCGGCGGGGATCGGGGATCCGGTGGTTCCGGCGGTGGGGCGGGTGACGGCTGCTGCGGTGGTGGTGGTTGCTGCAACCCGTGCAAGTGTTGTTGCGACTGCTGCGACGTATGAGCCGGGCCCCCGGGAAGGGAACTGGGAGCGGCTGCCGTGCGCTGTCCGCGGACGCCTGGTCAGGCTACGTGGCAGCGCCGATCGAGGACCTGGGCCGACGTGGGCCGGCCGTGATGTCATCGGTGAGCACGATACGGTCGGTGGCGCACACATCCGGCCCGGCGAGCACCGCCACCAGGGCGGGGAGCACTCGCGTGGATGTCCGGGGTAGGCGGCTACCCGGCTCAGCATGCTCCTCACTCCGCCCTGCTCCTCACGCCGAGATGACGAGAACAGGGGGATGTCCGATGGACGAGGGGCGCCGGGAAGGGTTGGAGCGGATTCGCTCCAAGCTCGAGCTGATCACGCAGGTGGAGGCCGAGCACGGCTTCGGGGTGATCATCGAGGAGGCGAGGAATCCGGAGCCCGTTCCGGAACTGCCGCAGGGGGTCACCGAGGTGTTCCGCCTCTTCTCGCGGCTGGGTGCCGACCACTTCCGCTTCTTTCAGCCCGACGAGGTCCAGGGCCCAGCCGCGTGGGCGGCCCGGGCGACCGTTCCGCACTGCCCACTGGGCAGTCCCCTGGCCATCGGCTGCGAGCGCCACCGCGCCCCGGTGGACATCGAGTGCAGCTCCCGCATATGGCTGGACCTGGACGACGGGGACGTCTACTCCTACGACATCGACGACTACATCCACCTGTACAAGCACCCGGACGAAACGATCGACGTCCTGGTGTTCGCGAACGACATCGTCACATTCTTCGACCGCTTCGTCCTCGGGCCGGCCTACCCCCAGCTTGTCGCAGCCATGATCGGACCGGGCGTTGTCACTGGCCGTGACCGGCGCGGCCGATACCGGGACAGATGGTTGCGGCTGCTTGTGGAGAGCGGCCTGGCCAGGGCCGACGATGAGGAGGCGATCCGGGAGATGCCCGATGTGACCCGGTTGACTCTTGAGTGATTAACTGATCGTTTCAGAATGCCGTTCTGCGGAGACGCTGGCGGCCATGGAACAATCCCTTCAGCCACGGGCTCAGGGGGTGACGCCGTATGAAACGGGTTGGGGCTGCACGAGACCTTGTGTTCGGTTACGTCCGTGCTCTGCACGCGATTGACGAGGCCATGAGGGTGGCGATCCCCTCGCTTGAGCGATTGGCAGATGTCCTTGGCCTGGCCCGTTCGCGCCGGATAAGCCGGAGTGGACACCTCGGTACCTACTCCTACACGGTTCATGGGGCGGGATGCCGATTCGTCAGTGGCAACGGCACTGAGGTCGATGTGGACTTCGCAGCCGACGGGAGCGAAATTTTCGACCTCTGGCGGCTGCGCTGGTATGGGCTGAGCTTGCCGGAGCCTCTTGACGTCACGGACGAGGACCTGCGGTCCGCAGTGCGGTCGCTGCAACCGCTTCTGGCCGAGGTGCGGCCGGGGTGGTTCAGCGTCGCCAGCTGATCGCTTCAGGATGATGTCCGCAGACGGCGGAGGCATATGAGGCTGCAGGCCAGTTCGAGCAGGCCCTGATGGAGATCGGTGCGTCGCTCGTAGCGGGTGCGGAGCCGTTTGGACTGGTGCAGCCAGGCGAAGGCGCGCTCGACCACCCGGCGCACCTTGCCCAGTCCGGAAACGTGGGCGACACCGCGTCGGGCGATCAACGGCTTGATGCCCCGCTTCCACAGCAGGCGGCGGTACTTGTCGAAGTCGTAGCCCCGGTCCGCGTACAGACGTCGGGGCTTGCGCCGAGGGCGTCCCCGGACTCCCCGAATCGGCGGGACCGCGTAGAGCAGGGGCTGGAGCTGGGTGGCATCGTGCCGATTGCCGCCGGTGAGCGTGACGGCGAGCGGGATTCCGTGCCGGTCGACAATCAAGTGGTGCTTGGAGCCGAGGCGGGCCCGGTCGACGGGCGAGGGACCAACGTGATCCCCCCTTGAGGGCCCGAACGTGCGAGCCGTCCACGGCACAGTCGTCCAGGTCCAGCAGGTCGGCGCGGCGCAGCTCGCTCAGCAGGGCGGCGTGTAGACGGGGCCGGACGCCGGCCTCGGTCCAGTCCGGCAACCGGCGCCAGGCCGTCACGCCGGAACAGCCCACGGTCTCCGCCGGGACGTCCCGCCAGGCGACACCGGTCCGCAGCACGAACAGGACGCCAGCGAGTGCTGTTCGGTCAGGAATACGCAACCGCCCCGGATGCCGATGGTGCCGCTCGGGAGCAGGCGGCAGCAACCGGGCCACCCGCTCCCACAGGTCATCAGGAACAAGATCAGCACGCACCTCGGACACCCTGCCGACCAAGATCGCCGAGCACAAGACCCGCAGCTCAACTCATTCTGAAACGATCAGTTAGCCGATCCCGCCGGGGCCCGGCTCGACCTGCTCGTGAGAGCCTCCGCCGGCGGCGTCGCCTACCGCTACGTTCTGCCCGCCTCGCACGGCGACGTGCTCGGCGAGACCTCCGCCTTCCGCCTGCCGCCGGACGCGCGCGCCTGGCTCGGCACCTACCGGCCCGACAACGAAAGCCAGTTCACCGAGTACACCGCCGCCTCGGCGCCCACCGGAGCGAACCCCATTTTGGGTGAACCTCGCGAGTTCGAACACGATGGCGATCGGGCCGACGAACTCGGTCATGACCGTCGTGGTCTTCTTCCCGGTACGGGACGTCGCCCGCCGCACGACTACGCGCACTGCACCCGACACGCCCGGGACGAGGGCCTCGCCGTACCTCGGCAGGTCCCTTCGACCGCACCCGAGCTCCAGGGCAGAGTAAGCCCGGCGGTGACGGCGTCGGAGTCGCGGTCGATGCCGGCAGCGAGAGTGTGGAGGCTGGGCAGGTCGTTCTGTCGGACGGCGTCGAGCCAGTGAGGGAGAAACTAGCCCTGGCGCTGGGTTAGCACGACCGCAAAGGACCGGACGTGTCGGGTGAGCGCGTCGAGTTCGGGACAGTCGTGTGGACGGCCTTGAGCTGGAGTTGTTCGGGCTCGGTGAGGGTTTCCGGGCGCCTGAGAATCCATTCATCCGGAGACCGTTCGGAGTGGCGGCGGTCACCGGTCGCGGTGAGGTGCGCTTCATGTGCAGGTAGGCGCGAACGGGCTGGTAGCTGCCCTTGTGGCCGAGCGGCACGATCTCCCCGCCCACAGCTTCCAGGCGTTGGTGAAGCCCTCGGCCACAGCACTAGCGTCGTTGTGACCGGCCACGCTGCGACGTGCTGCTACAGACCGGTCGAGGGTAGGTCGGATCCGCCCGGGATGAGGGCCGGCTGAACGTCTGCCTGCTGGAGTTCGGCAAGCAGCTCGTTCTGGCCGGCGATCAGTTCGGTCAAGATGCGGCGGGCTGCGCGCAGGAGTTCGGCCACATCACCGCCGGCAAGTGCGTAGCTGACGGTCGCGCCCTCCCGGATCGAGACGACGATGCCCGAGCGGCGTAGCACGGCCAGTTGCTGGGAGAGGCTGGATGGTTCGATCTCGATCTCGCTGAGCAGGTCGCGTACCGGGACGGGGCCGTTCTGCAGCAGTTCCAGGACCCGGATCCGTACCGGGTGACCGAGCATGCGGAAGAACTCGGCCTTGGCCTGGTAGAGGGGGACCTGCATGTGAATCGCTCCCTGCCGCGTGAGGGCTGTGTCGGGGCACGGCGGCCTTCTGCGTGCCACCGCAGGCGGTGCTGCGAACCGATCCTCGTGGATGCGGCCCCGCACACCCATGGGATTGCTCTGATCTGGATGTGGCCAGTTGAAGAATTCTTCAAGTGGTGGGCGTGCGGGGCCATGGAGCACGCGGCTTGCTACACGTCCAGCCCCGCCTCGATCCGCTTGAGCTGGTGGCGGGCCATGGCCAGGTTCGATGTCTTTTTGTCGAGCACGAGATAGAGGAACAAGCCGTTGCCACCACGGCCCTTGAGGGGCCGAAGGAGATGGTTCTGGCTGCCGAGCGTGATCAGTATGTCCTCGATTTCGCCTTTGAGTCCGAGGTGTTCCATGGTGCGGACCTTGGCACGGATCACGTCCGTGTTGCCGGCTGCCGCAACAGTCAGGTCGAGGTCCTTGCCGCCCCCCATGGTGCCCAGCGCCATACCGCTGGTGTAGTCGACCAACGCGGTCCCCAATGCGCCCTCGATCGAAGTCATGATCTCCTTCAGGGAGACCTCCACATTGCTCATACCAGCATCTCCTCCTGGGGTCTCTGCGCGGCTTGGGTATCGCCCTCCCCGCCCGTGCCCAGGACCCTATGTAGTGCCCGTGCCCGGCAGTCCTGTTGTCCCCCTTTTGAACGAGGGAGGTCGAAAATGGCGGATGATGCGATAGGTATTGAACGACTGCTGGTCACGCACATGCCGTCCGAGGCCCGTGCCGCCGGGCTTGATCGTGCCAAGGTCGTGTCGCATCTTCCCCCCGAGGACTTCTACCACCGCGCCGGTGCAGTGCGGATCGGGACCGCGCTCGCGAACCCGCCCGCGGTGCCGTGGGACCGTCCCGAATCCGGGTTTCGCATTCCTTCGAAATGATGCGGTGTGCCGCTTCGCAGGGCACCGGCTTCGCCTGCATGGTGGCCGGCATGCAGGAGCCGCCGGACGCTGCGTGCTCCGTGTGTGCCGTCGTCCAACGCATTGTCCGATGGCCGTCACGTCTCCTGCCGGAGACCCCCTGCACTCTCGGACGACCTTCGGAGGCCATTATTCGAGCCCATCCGAGCCGACTTGACCCGCTCCTCAAGGCCCGGACAGTGTCAAGTGCCGCACTCATGAGCTGCGTGAAACCTGATGTCCACGGTCCTTGGATGCCAGCTGACACAGATGCTGGCACCCAAGTGCTCCGCAGAGGCAGGAATCCGTCACGGAGGAGGGCCCAGAGGAGGTTGACGCGGAGGCGGGCATAGAGAGTGCGGCCTCGATGTGACCCTTCCTTTGGCGTATTGGCTCCCATGCCCGACCTCGATCCCGGCGGGACCGCGACCGGAACGGGGACCGCGCTGCCGGGCTGTGGCTTAGGCGTCGATGATGACGGGGATGATGAGGGGCCTGCGGCGGTGGGTGCGGAACGCCCAGTTCGCGACCGCGCGGGCGACGAGCTGTTCGAGCTGGCGCGCGTCCCCGACGCCCTCCTCGGCGGCGGTGGCCAGGGTCTTCTCGATGACGGGGATGACCGGTTCGAAGGTGGTGTCGTCGTGGACGAAGCCGCGGGCCAGGAAGTCGGGGGCCTCGGCGAGGGCGCCGGTGTCCGCGTCGACGATCGCCACCACCGTGATGACGCCTTCGGCGGCGAGGGTGAGGCGGTCCTTGAGGGACGCTTCGGTGGCGCCGCCGACTTCCATGCCGTCCACGTAGACGTTGCCGGCGGGGACCTTGCCGGTGATGGACGCGCGCCCGTCGACCAGGTCGACGACGACGCCGTCCTCGGCGATGACGACCCGGTCGGGGTCGACACCGGTACGGATGGCGAGGTCGCCGTTGGCCCGCAGATGGCGCCACTCACCGTGCACGGGCATGACGTTGCGGGGCTTGACGATGTTGTAGCAGTAAACGAGTTCGCCGGCGCTGGCGTGCCCGGAGACGTGCACCTTGGCGTTGCCCTTGTGGACCACGTGGGCGCCCCACCGGGTGAGTCCGTTGATCACCCGGTAGATGGCGTTCTCGTTGCCGGGGATGAGGGAGCTGGCGAGCAGGACGGTGTCGCCCTTGCCGATGCGGATCTGGTGGTCGCGGTTGGCCATCCGTGACAGCGCGGCCATCGGTTCGCCCTGGGAGCCGGTGCACACCAGAGTGATCTTGTGGTCCGGGAGCTTCTCCAGCTCCTTGGTGCTCACGACCAGACCGGAGGGGACCTTCAGATAGCCCAGGTCACGGGCGATGCCCATGTTGCGGACCATCGACCGGCCGACGAAGGCGACCTTGCGGCCGTGCTGGTGGGCGGCGTCCAGGACCTGCTGGATGCGGTGCACATGGCTGGCGAAGCTGGAGACGATGACCCGGCGTGGCGCGGTGCGCATCACCTGCTCGATCGCCGGGTTCAGCTCACGCTCGGAGGTGGTGAAGCCGGGTACTTCGGCGTTGGTGGAGTCGGTGAGGAACAGGTCGACGCCCTCCTCGCCGAGGCGGGCGAAGGCGCGCAGATCGGTGATGCGGTCGTCGAGAGGGAACTGGTCCATCTTGAAGTCGCCGGTGTGCAGCACCATCCCGGCCCGGGTGCGGATCGCGACCGCGAGGCTGTCGGGGATGGAGTGGTTGACCGCCACGAACTCGCAGTCGAAGGGCCCGAAGCCACGCCGGTCGCCCTCCCGCACCCGCACCGTGCGCGGCCGGATCCCGTGCTCCTTGAGCTTGGCCTCCAGGAACGCCAGCGTCAGCTTGGAGCCGACGACGGGGATGTCGGACCGTTCGCGCAGCAGGTACGGCAGACCGCCGATGTGGTCCTCGTGGCCGTGGGTGAGGACCACGGCCACGATGTCGTCCAGCCGGTCCCGGATCGAGGTGAAGTCCGGCAGGATCACGTCCACGCCGGGCTGGGTCTCCTCGGGGAACAGCACGCCGCAGTCGACGATGAGCAGCTTGCCCGCATGCTCGAAGACGGTCATGTTGCGGCCGATCTCACCAAGGCCGCCCAGGGCGATGACCCGCAGCCCTCCTTCGGGAAGGGGAGGGGCGGCTTTCAGTTCGGGGTGCGGATGACTCATACCCTGACGGTACCCGGAGGGCGGGACCGGGTGATCCATTGCCTGTGTGATCTCCTTTTCCCGACGGAGCGGGGTACCCGCAGTGGGTGCCTCGGCACGATCGGATGACGCCGGCGGCCGGGGACAGGGAGTGGTGAAAGCAGTACCGCCTGCCGTGGCGAACCGTTCGCCCGGTGCTGGAGAAGATCTCGTGCACCCTGTCGTGTTTTCCGGCGTTCAGCCGCGCCCGTCTGGCGCAGGCAGTGCCGACCTACCTCGCCATCGTCCGCCGCCTTGTCTTCGATCACCTTGAGCGCGAAGGCGTCGACGTGGCCAAGCTCGCCGTCGCCTGGCAGCGCATAGCCCAGGCGACCTGATCCGCGTTCGTGCGGGGAGGGGCCGGTCACGCATGATCGGTGAGGCCCACCCGGAAAACAGTCGGCGGCGGGGAGGCCATGCCTCGCCGCCTTGTGCAGAAGAAGGGCGCGAAACTGCTTGATCACCATCGGCCGAGCCTCACGAGCGATCCAGCCCTTCGTTCCCGGCCGGATGCTGGCGCGTTTTGGCTAGCGGCTTCCGTCATGCCGTTATAGCGTTGTGATCAGCAGTCGTGGTTCCGAAGTTCCGTTCGCCCGTGATCGCCTCACGGGCGTTCTTGCTGTTCAGCGCATCTCCGGACCAGGGCGATCACCTCCCGGTCGCGCAGGGTGCGTGCCCGGTTTCCCTCAAAGGAGACAGTCATGGCCAAGGGCACAGTGAAGTGGTTCAACAGCGAGAAGGGCTTCGGCTTCATCGAGCAGGAGGGCGGCGGCCCCGACGTCTTCGCCCACTACTCCAACATCGCCAGCCAGGGCTACCGCGAGCTGCAGGAGGGCCAGAAGGTCGAGTTCGACGTCACGCAGGGCCAGAAGGGTCCGCAGGCAGAGAACATCCGCCCCGCCTGATCGCGCGCCTCGGTAAGGGCCCGGCATCCCGGCTTCGGGACGCCGGGCCCTTACCGTCTGCCGCCTGGTCAGCGGGTCAGAGCCGATCGGTGTCTCGCGTGTCCCAATGAGCCATGGGCAGGAACAGTGCGCGGAACTGCCGGTACGACGGCGCAAGGCAGGTGACAGGGCAGTGCCGGACGGGGGTGGACTGCGGCGGCTCGACCGTCGATAGCGATAACGCGGTGGCGGAGTCGGGACGAGGACTACCTTCCGGTTCGTGGAACTCCGGCCGACCGGGGTCGTTGTTCATTTCGGGTCGGGCGAGTCGGCCCCGCGCCCGCGGTGATGCTCCGCAGGGCCACAAGCCGTTCGTCAATGCCGGTCACGAATGGGCGAGTAGTCAACACAGCGTCAGCCCGTCAAAGCCAGGTTGAGCGCCGGTTCGTTCGAAGCCATGCGGCTGTGATCGGTTCATGCCGGTGTGCCGGGGCCAATGGGACGGTTGCACAGTGCCGTCCCGGATGGGGGTCTGACTCATGAGATCTATGCCGCGGTGCTTGGGCATCCATGAGCCAGCCCGCAATCACTCCTGTGTCGGCGCGCGGAGCCATGCGTCTCCGGGCGGCGGGACGAAGTAGTAACCGCCGCCCGTAGTGAGGGTGTACTTGGCCATGGCCTCGCCCTGGAGCCTGCGCTGTACCGCCTCGAAGCCCTTCTCCAAATCACTCTGGAAGCAGGAGAAGATCAGCCCTTGGTCCGGGGCCCGGTGGTAGTTGTAGCTGCGCCGGACCGGTTCTCGGGACGGGTGCCGTCCGCGCGCCAGCGCAGCTGTTGTTGTGGTAGCGCGCGAAGTGCCTGTTCTGCGGCCTGCCGTACGGCGCGGGCTGAGGAGCCGGTGATGGCGGCCTTGACCGCGGAGGCCTCGGTGCCGGGCGGCAGCCGCAGCACCGCGTGCAGCCCGGCCGCCACGCCGGTCACCTCGACGTGCGGCGCGCGCTCGGCCAGTGCCGCGACGAGCCGGTCCCGGCGGCCGCGGTACCGCTGCCGCATCCGGCGTACATGCCGGTCGTACGATCCCGAGACGATGAAGTCCGCCAGGCTCAGCTGGTCGAGGACGCTCGCCCACGCCTCGCTTGGAGCAAGAGGTCGCCATGTGACTGTGCAGGGTCCAACACGTCACCCGCGAACGAGGGCATCTTCTTCAAGGGCCGTGGCCTGTCTGTCGGCGAGGGCAAGGCGCCCTCGCCGACAGACAGCCAGGCGGCGACGTCGCCGCTGTCGATCGCAGCGATGGCGTGGTGAGCGGCAAGTAGCACGTTGGCGCACGCTCCTGGTCGCTTGCGGTGAGAACCAGGGCATGGAGCTGCGCGAAAGGCAGGGGTGCTGCGCCGCGTAGGTGAGCAGCCGTTTCGGCACTGTCGGAGGAGTCGCCCCGCAGGGCAAGGGCGCTCACGGCGGGCAGACCGACAGCCCCGGTGCCGGTTGCAACCGAAGTGAGCAGGACTTCTCGCCTGGTTAAAGCCACTGACCGGACCGGCCTCTCGGGCACGAGACAGCGAGGCTTCGGTGCCGGCAGGCTTGGCTGAGTTGCTGCACAGCAGACGTCTCGGTTCGTCGGGTTCGGCTAGGAGGCGCTGGGAGCCTCTGCATCCAGGGCGTCCAGGAGCTTGCTGGCAATACAAGGTCGCCCTCCCCGGCGACCGCAACCGGGACGGCGAACCCGTCTGGTTCTCCGGCTCGAAACTCGCCCCGGACCTCTCCCTTACCAAGATCCGCCAGCGCCTCGACGCCGGACCTCCCGACGACGAACCCGTCACCGACCATGCTGGTGAACGAGCACGGCTGCCATGCGCCGGCGCAGTACGCGACGCCGGACCCATAGTCCGGGCGAGGGTGCGAGAGTGCGTGCGTCGTGGAGGCTGTCGCTGAACGCGCTCAGCAGACGTTTGAGGCGGTTGGTCGGGGTCTCCGCGATGGCCGGCAGAGATGGCGAGGAGGACTGGTGTCCCTCTTGCCAGTGCGGCGCGAGGTCACGTTCGTTCGGTCGGGCTTGGCCGGGACAGGATCCGCGACCTCGTCGGCTTCGGCCGCCTTCCGTCCGGCGACCAGGTGTTCGTGGGGGACGTGGCGACCCATCAGCAGGACCTCGATCAGGGCCCGGGTGCCGTCCGCTCGCTGTGGGCAGCCTTCGCCGCCTGCCACCACGCGAGACCTGACCTCCGGGCAGGTTAGCGCCTCACCCCATGGTTGAAGGCGCTGATCACCGCGTGCGGGGTCATCGGGGTGAGCGGCGCTGCGGGTTTCGGAACATGGACGGCTCTTCACAGAGTCGCACGCCGTGCCGGTCACGGCGTCGCAAGAGCAGCCTCCGGCGAGCCACCCCGGCCGACCCTCATCGGATGTGCTTCGCCGGCTTGGTGGCGGCGTTGAGCAGATACTCCAGGGGGGCCGCGGCGGAAGAAGCGGGACCAGATCGCGGCGAACACGATCGCCCACCAACCGTGTCGTCCTCGGCGCGGGGGCACCAGGGAACGGCCGCGGAACCAGGTTCGGCCGGCGCAGGGCATATTCGGGAGAATTCGGTCGACTGTCTGACACGCCAGCCGGGTGATCAGGGGCCGGACGGCGGGAGTTCTTGAGCCACGCGAATGTTCGCCCCGTGTCGTTCAAGAGCGAGGCGTGCCGTGCGGGCCATGGCCTCGTCGACCATCTCACCTTCGAATGCCACAACGCCTGCTCCGTCCTGCTGCGCCGCCTCAACCGCGGCGATCAGCCGTGCGAAGCGGACGAGTTCGTCGGGCCCGGGTGAGAACACCTCGTTGATCACGGGGACATGGGAAGGATGGATCGCCATCATTCCCTCGTAGCCGAGGGAGCGGTTCTGTTCGGCGAAGGCGCGCAAGCCCGGCAGGTCGGCGACGCGCGTCCACAATCCGCTGACGGGGCAGGGCACTCCGGCCGCTCTGGCCTCCAGCAGAACGCGCGAGCGCAGTGCCACTGTTTCGGTCCCCCCGGGGCTCCAGCGGTAACCGACGGCGCGTTCCACGTCACCGCCGGGAGCGGTGAGAGCACCCAGGTAGGCGATGCGAGGGGCGGCTCGGGCGATGTCGTAGGCCTCTCGCAGGCCACGGGCGGTCTCCAGCAAGGGCACCAGGGCGACTCGTCCTGGCGGCAGGCGCTGTTCCTTTTCGCACCAGCCCAGCAGCCGGTCGGCGAGCTCCACGTCCTGCACGGAGCGCACTTTGGGGAGTACGATCCCTGCGAGCCCGGGCCGTACGATCGCGCGCAGTTCATCGGCCCCCGCCCAGCCGTCCAGTGGGTTGACCCGCACGAACAGTGCCATCCGTGCCGCCTGGTCGGTTGCCGTGGCACCGGCCCGCGCGATGGCGTCGGTCACCTGTGCTCGGGCGGCGAGCTTGCCCGAGTCGGGCACCGCGTCCTCCAGGTCGAGGATGGCCGCGTCGGCGCCCGCCGCCCGGGCCTTGGGCAGCCAATCGGTTCTGTTTCCGGGGACGAAGAGCAGGGAGCGCAGCGGGGGCCGGTCTGCCGCTGCCGGGTCCACATCGGGGAACCTGTTGGAGGACGCCTCAGATGACACCGCTCTTCTCCAGGTCGGCCAGCTCGTCCGCACTGAGCCCGAGCCACTGCCCGTAGACGAGGTGGTTGTCCTGCCCGAGGGCCGGCCCTGTCCGCCAGATCCGGCCGGGGTGCCGGCGGAAGTGCGGGATGACCGTCTGCATACGCACCGGACCGAGATCGGGGTCATCCATGGTGATGATGTCCTCGCGCTCGGCGTACACCGGGTCGGCTGCGATGTCCGCGGCGTCGAACACCCGTGAGGCCACGACTTCGGCGCGGGCGAACTCCTCGAGGCACTCACCGGCGTCGCGCTCCGCGACCCAGTCGCGCAGGCCCTCGTCCAGCTCCTTACGCCGCTCGTACTGCTGCTGCGCGGTGGCGAACTCATGCTCGGGGACTCCGAGCAGGCGGGCGATGTGGGTGACCGAGCGCAGGGTCGCGGACGTCACCGTTATCCACTCGCCGTCGCGCGAGCGGTAGGTGTTGATCACGGCAGCGGGGGCGACCGCCAGCTGGTTTCCGGCGCGTTGGGGCACTCGTCCCAGCTGATCGTGGACGATGACCTGCCACTCGACGAGACGGAACAGGGACTCGAAGAGAGCGAGGTCGATCCACTCGCCGTCGAAACAGGGGTCGTGGTCGCGGCGGTGGAGGGCGGCGAGGACGGCGAAGGCGCCCATCAGGCCGGTCACGGCGTCGCCGTGCGAGAAGCCGGTGTGGACGGGCGGGCCGTCGGGAAACCCGGTCAGGTGGACGACTCCGCTGCGCGCTTCCCCCATCTTGCCGAAGCCGGGGGCGTCCGCCTGCGACGAGGTGGCGCCGAAGCCGGAGATCTGCAGCAACACCGCCCGGGGGTTGATCCGATGTATGGAGTCCCACTCGAGTCCCCAGTCGCGCAGGCGCCCGGCGCGCAGCGTGACGATGACTACGTCCGCCCAGGCGACGAGCCGCTGGGCGACACTCCGGCCGGCCGCGTGGTGCAGATCGAGGGTGACCGAGCGCTTGTTGCGGCCGGCGACCTTGAACCACAGGGAGACACCGTCTCGTTGAGGCCCCATGGCGCGGGCCGCGTCTCCCGCCCCGGGGGGTTCCACGTGCACGACGTCGGCCCCCTGGTCGGCGAGCATCGAGCCCGCAAGTGGCCCGGCCACCACATGGGCGAACTCGACCACTTTCAGCCCCTGCAACTGCCCACATCCGGTGGTGTTCCGCTCGTTGTCCGACACCGATGCGCTCCCTCGCCCCTGCTGCCTCACCTCGTTCCCTCAGATTGCAGGAGCAGAGAAATGCCTGTCGAGCATCAGAAGGCCATGAATCAATGCGAAGAACGCATCAATCGGGAAAGGCCTTTGGCGCCGGTGCGGCGGGCGGAACCGATAGCGGGGGTTCCGGGCATGGGCATGGACCACGCGGTGTCATGCCCATGAGACCCCGGGCGGAAGAGTCCGGCCCTGGAGGCGGTAGTCCTCGAGCGTCTCCAGAAACCGCTCTGTCGACGTCGGGAGCGTTCGCCGGGCGCGCACCACGATGTCCAGGCGCCGGTCCACCACTGGGTCCACCAAGGGACGGCAGACGACGGGCCCGGCAGCCATGAGCGGGAGCACGAGCGCGGGCATCGCCGACACCCCGAGGCCGGTGGTCACCAGTCCGCCCACCGTCGCGATACTGCCCGCCTCGGCCGCCGGTACCGCATGCGCGTCGATCTGCGCGAACGCCGCATCGGTGAGCCGGCGCACGCTCGAGTTCTGGCCGACGGCAAGGAACGGCTGACGAGCAAGGTCGTCCCAGGTGAGCTCGTCACGGTCGGCGAACGGGTGGTCTTCCGGCAGGACGGCGACGAAGCGGTCCCTGACCAGGGGGCGGTGTTCCAGCGGCTCCGGGGGGTTGCCCACGGTGGTGATCGCGAAATCGGCGTCACCGGACAGGACCCGGTCCAGCACCAGCCGTTCCAGACCGTCGAGGAGGCGTACTGCCACCTGCGGCCACCGCTCACGAAAGGCGGAGATCACCTGCGGCAGGAGCACAGCCGCGACGGAGGGCAGGGTGGCCACGGCGACCGTTCCCGATTCCCCGAGCAGATACCGCTTGAGCTCCTTCATACCCGCCCTGTGAGCGGTGACGATCTGCTCGGCGACGCGCAGGGCCTCGACACCGGCAGGGGTCAACTGCACGTTGCGGGTGTCCCGTTCCAGGAGCTGGACGCCGAGTTGTCGCTCCAGATCCGCGACCGCGCGGCTGAGCGAGGACTGCGACACGTGCATGTCCGCCGCGGCCGCGGTGAAGCTCGCAGCCCGGGCGACGGCCGTGTACGCCGCCAGCTGACGCAAGGTGGTGGCCTCCATGGCCGACGAGCTTAGGGCGCACCTTCGTGAATTGATGCGTTTATCGAATAGACAGATCTCAGTTTGATGCTGGACACCGATCCGCTGGTGCTCCGAAACTCTCGCGTATCACCTCGGTCGGCCCCGCCCCGCCCACCGTCGCCGAGGGCCGTCCCCGAGAAAGCGAGCGCCGCCATGCTGGCAGCCCTGGGCTTCGCCACGATCGCCGTCCTGCTGCTGCTCACCATGACCAGACGCACCTCGGTGCTGGTCGCCCTCGTCCTGCTTCCGGTGCTGGCGGCACTCATCGGCGGCTTCGCGGGCGATCTGGGCGAGCTGATCCTCGGCGGACTGTCCAAGGTGGCCCCCACCGGCATCATGATCGCCTTCGCGGTCCTGTACTTCAGCTTGATGGTCGACGCCGGGCTCTTCGACCCTCTTATCCGCGCTTTGCTGCGCGCGGCGCGGGGCGACCCGTTGCGGGTCACCATCGCGACGGCCGTCCTCACGCTGTGCGTGGCCCTGGACGGCGACGGCGCCTCCACATTCGTCATCACCATCTCCGCGCTGCTGCCGGTGTACAAGCGGCTCGGCATGAACCCCCTGGTGCTCTCGGGAGTGGTCTGCCTGGGCGCGGGCGTGATGAACATGATCCCCTGGGGTGGCCCGACCGTTCGAGCCATGGCGGCGCTGAAGCTGGACAGCTCCGAAGTCTTCACCCCGGTGCTGCCCGCGATGGGCTTCGGCGTCCTCTGGGTACTGACGGCTTCGTACGTGCTCGGCCGCCGGGAGCGCAAGCGTCTCGGCGTGCTGTCGCCGCAGAGTCCGGCGACGGATGCAGGTGTGCGTACGGACCTGCACAAGGGCGAGGACGAGCGGGACGACCGTAACCCCGCCGCTTCGACGACCGACATGGCGCCCGCGGCAGCCGAATCGGGCCGGCAGATCACTCCCACGACGGCCGCCGGCCAGGAGCGTCAAGCCACTCTCAGGTCACCCGGAGACGGCCCCGGCGCCGCCCTGGTCCAACCCGGGCCGCGGCTCTGGCCGAACATCTTCAACCTCCTGCTCACCATCGCCCTCATGGTCTGCCTGATCCAGGAAGTTCTCCCGCTCCCGGTGCTGTTCGTCCTCGGCTTCGCGATCGCGCTGCTGGTCAACCACCCCACCTGGGAACAGCAACAGGCCCTCCTCGACAAGCACGCCAAGAGCGTTGTCCTGGTCACCACGATGATCTTCGCGGCCGGCGTCCTCACCGGAATCCTCAGCGGCACGCGGATGATCGACGAGATGGCCGAGGCGTTCGTCTCCGTCATCCCCGACTCCGTCGGATCACACCTGCCGGTCCTGGTGGCCGTCACCAGCATGCCGCTGAGCCTGGTCTTCACCCCGGACGCCTACTACTTCGGAGTGCTGCCCGTACTCGCCGAGACCGCGAACGGGTTCGGCACGGACCCGGCCGAGGTCGCCCGGGCCGCCATTCTCGGCCAGATGACCACCGGATTCCCGCTCAGCCCGCTCACCGCGTCCACGTTCATCCTGATCGGCATGAGCGGTGTGTCGCTCGGCGAACACCAGCGGTTCATCTTCCGCTGGGCCTTCGCCACCACGCTCGTCATGACCGCCGGCGCCCTGCTGGCCGGCGCCTTTCCGCCGTGACCGCCGGGAGCCCGAGGCGGGCGACCGGACCCCCACACACCAGGCACCCGTCCGGATGCCACCGAACCGAAACGAGGACCCATGAGAGGAATCGCCAGACGTACGGTGCTCGCCGCCACCGCGGGAGCGGTCGCGGCGCCGGTCGTGAGCACGGCAACCGCCACGGCCACCGACGCCACGACAACCACACCCGAAGGACGACGAGCCACCCCCGGAGTCAATCCGGTCCTGCGCACCGACCTCGTCACACGCGTGACGCCGCGGAACAACTGGCTGGTGACAGCCGTCGCCGTCCGGTACACGCACCGCATCGACTTACGCGGCGGAGTGGTCCCGACCTCCGCCTTCGAGGTGAAGGCCACCGTGGGCGGGCGAACCGAGGCTCGGACGGTGACCAGGGTGTACTCCAACACCGCCGCCGAAGTGGACGACCGGTCGCGCCCCGGACGGCCAGGAAAGTGCCTGATCATCGAGCTCGACCCGAACGACACCAACGCCCGCGCCGCCGGCACCGATCCCCTTCCGCTCGACCGCGCCTACTCCGTCAGACAGATGGCGGACGTGCTCACCCCGAACGGGAAACCGGTACTCGAAGCCGGCCCGTTCGCGATCCGGAACGACGACGTCATCACTCCCGTGGCCGACGACTTCACCGCTGGGTCCTTCACCGACTCGGCGGGGTTCGAACTGGACTTCCGGCTGTACCGGCCCGAGGGGTTCGTACGGAACCCTCGCACGCGGTACCCACTCGTCGTCACCCTGCACGGCGGTGGCGAAGTCGCGGACAACAACATGACCCAGCTGACGTCCAACCGGATCGCGGTCACGTTCGCCACACCGCAACGACAGCGCCGCAACCCCGCGTTCGTCCTCTCCCCGCAGATCCCCCTGCCCCGGCCCATGAACGGACCCGACGGCACGGACTGGACCGACGCCACGGTCCAGGGTGCGCTGATAGAACTCATCGACGCCTTCGTCAGCGAGCACTCCCGGAACGTGGACACAGCCCGGCTCTATCTCGTCGGCCTGTCCTCGGGTGGGCGCGGCATCTACAGCCTGCTGGCGAAGCGCCCCAACGTGTTCGCGGCTGCCCTGCCCACCGCCGGCTGGGGTGACGTGACCGCCATGGAAAGGATCACCCACATCCCCATCTGGGCCGACCACTCCGTCGACGACCCGGTCGTCCCCTACCGCGAGGGCCGGTTCGGCAACCCCGGCACCTGGACGCTGATGAACGCGCTGGAGGCCGCCGGTGCACGGGTCAGCCGGGGGGAGTGGGCCAACGATCTGCCGAAGGCACAGTTCGAGGCCCGGTCCCGGGCGCTCCTGCGGCAGGCTCGCGCCACACGCAGCCACGTGCTGTTCACGAGCTACACGGCCGGCACGACACCGGTGAACGCACACCTCTCATGGGCCCAGACGTACGAGAACGACGTGGTCATCGACTGGCTCTTCGAGCAGGCCCGTTGACCGGCCGCACCCGGCGCCCTTCCTTTCCATTTCCGCACACGCACGAGGAGTTCCCTTCCGGTGAATCCGGCAGCGCTCACCGTCCGGTGCACCCTGCGCTGTCCGATCACCCCTCTCACAGCATCCCGGAGGTAAAGCAATGCGTCCCTCCCGCAATTCGGCCGACACGACCGCGCCGTTACGGATCCGGCCCCGCGCCATGACGGTACTGGTCACATTGGCGACCACCCTCGGCCTGACGCTGACTCTGCTGACAGCCGCCGCCCGGCCGGCGGCCGCCGCCGTGGACTTGCTGTCCCAGGGCAGGCCCGTGACCACCTCGTCCACCGAGATGCCGTCCACCCCCGCGTCGGCGGCGGTGGACGGCGACAGCCGGACGCGCTGGTCGAGCAGCTTCAGCGATCCGCAGTGGCTGACAGTCGATCTGGGCGCCACCGCCACCATCAGCCAAGTGGTGCTGCGCTGGGAAGCCGCGTACGCCCGCGCGTTCCGGATCCAGACCTCCGACAACGGCACCACGTGGACCACCATCCACTCGACCACGACGAGCACCGGCGGCGTGCAGACCCTCGACGTGGACGGCCAGGGCCGGTACGTCCGCATCCACGCCACCCAGCGTGGCACCGCCTACGGCTACTCGCTGTGGGAGTTCCAGGTGTACGGCTCCCTGGACGGTATCCCTCCGGGCACCGGCATCCCGGACCCGACGACCGCGTCGCTGGAGGCAGCCAACGGCCCACTGACCACCGCCACTTACGCCGTTCCCAGCCCGAGCGGGTACGGCTCCGGCACGGTCACCTACCCGACGGCCAGTGGCTCGTACCCGGGTGTCGTACTGATGCCGGGCTATCAGGGCACACAGCAGAACCTGGAGTGGCTGGCACCGCGCCTCGCCTCCTGGGGCTTTGTCGTCATCAACGTCGGAACCAACACACTGACCGACGATCCCGAATCGCGCGGCCGCCAGATCACGGCCGCCGGCACCCAGCTCCTCGCGCTCGGCAACGCTCCCGGCAACCCGATTTCGGGGAAGCTCAACGGCACCCTTGGCGCGGCCGGTCACTCGATGGGCGGTGGTGGCGTCATGGCGGCCCTCCGGGACGACCCGCGCTTCAGGGCGGGCGTGCCCACGGCCCCGTACCATCGCGACCCGAACTTCTCTGGGGTCACCGACCCCACGTTCTTCCTGACCTGTCAGAGCGACCCGGTCGCCCACGGCAACGACTACGCTGTGCCCTGGTACAACTCCATGTCCCAGGCCGAGAAGCTCTACATCGAGGTGCCCGGCGACCATCTGTGCCCTATGACGGGCTACGGCAACAAGGCCAAGCAGGGCAAGTGGATCGTGTCCTTCTTCAGCCACTGGCTGCGAGCCGATACCCGCTTCGGTCCGTTCCTGTGCGGTTCCCAACGGGATGCCGACAAGAACAACACCGATCTGGTCATACGCTGGATCGACACGTGCCCGTTCTGACCGGTTCGCTCCCGGGGTGATGAGGGGCGGCGCCGGCGGCCGGCGGGCGACCGGGGTGAAGGACGGGGCGGTGTGAGCCGCCCCTGGTGATTCGCGCTCGGCCGGAGGGGTACCTGCGGCGGGGTACGACGCGCGCATATCCGGGAGGTATCCCATGGGCAAGCTCGGCGACATGATGAACAAGGCAAGGCAGATGGCCAAGGGCCACCCCGACCAGGCCGACAAGGGCGTCGCGGGCGCTGAGCGAGCGGTCGACCAGCGGACGGGCAACAAGTACGACTCCCGGACCGACAAGGCCGCCGACGCCGTGCGGCGCTCCTACCGCGACGGCGGTACGCCGGAACGCTGACCCGGTACGGCCCGGCTTCCCGTCCCAGGTGCAGCCCGCCGGGGACGGGAAGCAAGCGGTCAGCCGCGGACGCCGGCCCGGCCGACGACGTAGCGGAACACTCCCGCCACGACGTGCACCACCGGCACCCGTACGGCGTGTGCCGGACCCGCGCGCAGGAAGACGCGCACTCCGTCCTCGGACGGCACGCACGCAGGGACCGACGGGCGTCAGGCCGGGGGGACCGCGTCCTTGTACGCCGCCGGCGCCGGACAGGCCGCCGCTGCCTACTGCCTCTACCTGCACCACCTGGCGCTGGGGGAGCGGGACACCGCGGACTTCTGGCGCCGCCAGACCGATGATGTCCAGCCCCCGCCCGAACCCGCCGCGTTCGACCACGCGGGAGCCTGGCGTCCGGCAGATCACCGGATCGCGAGCACCTCCACCACCCACTTCATGCGGATCCTGCGCCACCTTCCCCAGCAGACCGTCCGCTCACGACCGCCCGGGGTCAGCAAGCTCATGGCCTACATCCCGACCGCTGTGGCGGCCGGCTATCTCCGCGAGCCCGATGCCGAGCCCTCTGCCCGGGCACGAGTTCGCCCGCCTCATCAACAGGCTCCTGACCGCGGCCGACCGCCCCTCCACCTGGGACACCTCGCCAACCCGCTCCAAGACCAGTTCGTACGCCAGAGCCGCTGACCGCGAGCACCGGCAGACGATTCCCGAGCAGATGGGCACCGCCAAACGCTGAACACGCAAGGACGGGCCGGGCCGGGCACCACGCGTGGCCGCGGCTGCACCTGCTGTTTTGCTGTGTGTGAGTGAGCCTGGGCGCACGGGTGACTCGGCAGGTGAGGGGTTGGGGACGCAGTCCCGAGAGGCGCGCGATCCAGCCGGATGCGGCGTTGCCGCGGCCTGAGTGGGGGAGCGGGGCGCAGGGCATCGGGGCAGGGAGGCGGTGAGG
>NZ_JAIGQA010000145.1:0-21751 GCF_019733245.1 Streptomyces sp. WAC04114 | reverse complement strand
CCCTTGTGGTGCTCCCCCCCCCCGAACCTTCAGGCGACAAGCTCGCCGAAGGCGTCCTCCTCGTCACGGCCGAAGCTGAGGACCTCGTCCTCGCGCAGCCGGCGGAGCGACCGCCAGATGCTGGACTTCACCGTGCCGACACTGATGTCGAGGATCTCCGCGATCTCCGGGTCCGTGCGGCCCTCGTAGTAGCGCAGGACCAGCATGGTGCGCTGGAGTTCGGGCAGCCGGGCCAGCGCCTGCCACAGGACCGCGCGCAGCTCGGTGCCGCGCATCGCGTCCGTGTCGCCGGGCGTCTCCGGCAGTTCCTCGGTCGGGTACTCGTTGAGCTTGCGGCGCCGCCAGGCGCTGATGTGCAGGTTGGTCATGGTGCGGCGGAGGTATCCGCCGACCGCCGCCTTGTCACTGATCCGGTCCCACGCCCGGTAGGTCGAGAACAGCGCGCTCTGCAGCAGGTCCTCGGCCTCGAAGCGGTCACCGGTGAGGTGGTAGGCGGTCGCGTACAGGGAGGCGCGGCGCTCCTGGACGTAGGCGGTGAACTCCGCCTCCGTCAGCGAACGGCGCTCCCCCGAGCCCTCCCCGTACGCTGCTCCCCCGTCGGTGCCCGTGGCGGCTGCCGCCGCGGACCCCTTGTTGATCTCCCCCGTGGGTGCGTCAACCACCGTCATGAACGCGGTGTGCTGACGCCCGGTGCCGCGAGCGCACCCCCGCCCGCTCACGGCACCGGACTTCTCGGAAACCCTGTGCACGTCGTGCAGACGCGTGACAACTGCGCTGGTGCTGATGCCGTGCAGCGTGTTCATCTCGCGCCCCCCGTCGTGGACTTCCGTTGTGCGGCCCGCCGGTTGGGGCGGGCTTCCTTGCCTGTGCCGAAAAGCTTGCCGCGGCACTTTCATGGCCGTGTCCGCCGACTGTCACAGGCCTGTCACAGGGGTCGGCCACAGATCCACCACGGCTCCTGCACACGCGTCGGCGCTGCCGGCCGCATCGAGTGGGCCCCACCGGTCGAACCCCGACCCCTCCATGGGCCAGAATGAGCGCGTGCCTTCCCTGTTGCTGATCGAGGACGACGACGCCATCCGGACGGCCCTGGAGCTCTCACTGACGCGCCAGGGTCACCGCGTGGCGACCGCTGCCAGCGGTGAGGACGGTCTGAAGCTCCTTCGCGAGCAGCGGCCGGATCTGATCGTGCTGGACGTGATGCTGCCCGGCATCGACGGGTTCGAGGTGTGCCGGCGCATCCGGCGCACGGACCAGTTGCCGATCATCCTGCTGACCGCGCGCAGCGATGACATCGACGTGGTGGTCGGGCTGGAGTCCGGCGCCGACGACTACGTCGTCAAACCGGTCCAGGGGCGGGTGCTCGACGCCCGGATCCGGGCCGTGCTGCGGCGCGGCGAGCGGGAGTCGAACGACGCGGCGAGCTTCGGCAGCCTCGTCATCGACCGCTCGGCGATGACCGTCACGAAGAACGGCGAGGATCTCCAGCTCACGCCGACAGAGCTGCGGTTGCTGCTGGAGCTGAGCCGGCGGCCGGGTCAGGCGCTGTCCCGGCAGCAGTTGCTGCGGCTGGTGTGGGAGCACGACTATCTGGGCGACTCGCGGCTCGTGGACGCGTGTGTCCAGCGGCTGCGCGCCAAGGTCGAGGACGTGCCGTCGTCCCCGACGCTGATCCGTACCGTGCGGGGTGTCGGCTACCGGCTGGACGCGCCTCAGTGACCCAGGCGCACCAAGGGGGGGCCCACGGCTGGACCGGGGCGCGCAAGGGAGCTCTGTCGCGGCTGCGCTTCACCAGCCTGCGGCTGCGACTGGTGGTCGTCTTCGGCCTGGTGGCTCTGACCGCCGCCGTGTCCGCGTCGGGGATCGCGTACTGGCTCAACCGCGAGGCGGTGCTCACCCGCACCCAGGACGCCGTGCTGCGCGACTTCGAGCAGGAGATGCAGAACCGGGCGGGCGCGCTGCCGGAGCGTCCGACGCAGGACGAACTGCAGCACACCGCGGGCCAGATGGCGGGCAGCGACCAGCGTTTCAGTGTGCTGCTGGTCGGCCGCGACGCCGAGGGCCGGACCGTCTACGGCAGCTCCGGCGGGCTGAACGGCTTCTCGCTGCAGGACGTGCCGAAGTCGCTGCGCACGGCGGTGAACCGGACGCAGGAGGTCGACGGGGCCAACAAGCACCCGTACCACCTGTACTGGCAGCGGATAGTCGACCACGACACCCCGTACCTGGTCGCCGGTACGCGGGTGATCGGCGGCGGCCCGACCGGTTACATGCTCAAGTCGCTGGAGCCGGAGGCCAAGGACCTCAACTCGCTGGCGTGGTCGCTGGGCATCGCCACGGGGCTCGCGCTGATCGGCTCGGCGCTGCTCGCGCAGGCCGCGGCGACGACCGTGCTGAAGCCGGTGCAGCGGCTCGGGGCGGCCGCGCGGCGGCTCGGCGAGGGCAAGCTGGACACCCGGCTGCGGGTGTCCGGGACCGATGAACTCGCCGATCTGTCGCGGACGTTCAACAACGCGGCCGAGGCGCTGGAGAAGCGGGTCGCCGACATGGCCGCCCGTGACGAGGCGTCCCGGCGGTTCGTGGCGGACATGAGCCACGAGCTGCGGACGCCGCTCACCGCGATCACCGCCGTGACGGAGGTGCTCGAGGAGGAGCTGGAGGCGGAGACCGGCAGCATGGACCCAATGATCGAGCCCGCCGTGCGGCTGGTGGTCAGCGAGACGCGGCGGCTGAACGACCTGGTGGAGAACCTGATGGAGGTCACGCGTTTCGACGCGGGGACCGCCCGGCTCGTCCTGGACGACGTCGACCTCGCCGACCAGATCACCGCCTGCATCGACGCCCGTGCCTGGCTGGACGCGGTGGAGCTGGACGCCGAGCGCGGTCTGCACGCCCGGCTGGACCCGCGGCGCCTGGACGTCATCCTGGCCAACCTCATCGGCAACGCGCTCAAGCACGGCGGCTCCCCGGTGCGGGTGTCCGTGCGGGAGGCGGACGACTCGATCGTCATCGAGGTGCAGGACCACGGCCCCGGCATCCCGGAGGACGTCCTGCCGCACGTCTTCGACCGCTTCTACAAGGCCAGCGCCTCCCGGCCGCGTTCCGAGGGCAGCGGCCTGGGACTGTCCATCGCGCTGGAGAACGCCCACATCCACGGCGGCGAGATCACCGCGGCCAACTCGCCCGATTCGGGTGCGGTGTTCACGCTGCGGCTGCCGCGTGGCACGTCCCCCGCGGAGGAGCAGCCCGCCGAGGACGGGCTGACGCCCGGGAGCGACACCGACCGGCCGCAGGGCGAGGACACGAAGGGGGACGCACGATGACCGCACGTCGCGCGGCCGTGCCCCGTCTGCTGGCCGTTCCGGCGCTCGCCGTGCTGCTGGCCGGCTGCGGGATCCGGGCCACGGAGGTGCCGACGAACTTCGGGCCGGCGCCCTCGCGGGTGCAGTGTTCGCTCGCCGAGCAGGACGTCTCCACGCAGGCCGCCCGCGGGCTGCCGGTGCAGGTGTTCCTGTTGTGCGGGTCGTCGCTGGTGACCGTCGACCGGACCGTGCGGGTCCCGGACGGCGCGGCCGACTCCGAGCGGCGCATCCTGGTCGCGCAGGGGCTGCTGGACCAGCTCGCCGCACCGACGTCGGCCGCCGAGAAGGAGGCCGGCTACAGCACGGACGTGCGCGGCATCACCGTCGGCGGGCCGCGCCCCGGCGACCCGGACGACACGCTGCGGCTGAGCACGGCACCGGCCGGCCTCACCTCGTACGCCCTGGCTCAGGTCGTCTGCACCTTCTCCGACTCGGCGGCGGCCGAGGGGGACGGCTCGGTGGTCCTGGGCGGGCCGGGCCCCGAGGGTCCGCGCCGCTACGAGTGCACCGACGAGGTGCGGGCCCGGCCGGGCAGCACGGAACCGCCGTCGAAGGACGCGGCCGGGGAGTGATCCGCCCCGCCTGTGGCGTATGCCTCACAGGGCAACCGGGGCCCATCCCGGAACCGATCCTGCCGGAGGCGGCGTCTTGGGGGTCGTGCAGCGTCAAGGCTCCATCGGCGGCAGCGCCGCGTTCCGCATCCGTGTGACAGGAGGCCTCCTCCTCGTCGCCCACCTCGCGTTCGTCGCCTGGTTCACGCTGCGGCCCCTGGACGTGCCCTGGGTGATGCCCGCCAATCTGCGGCCGTTCGCCGGTATCCGGGCCGATGTCGCCCTGGGCTGGCCGGAGGCGGCCCGGCGGATCGGTGAGGGGCTGGCCCTGCTCGCCCCGCTGGGTGTGCTGCTGCCGTTGGTCGGCGGCAGGCTGGTCGTCTCACCACTGGTGTCCCTGCTGCGCACCGTCGCGGCCGGCGCCCTGCTCTCCTGGTGCATCGAGCTGCTGCAGACGGGCGTGCCCGGTCAGGTCGTCGACGTCGACTCGCTGTTCCTGAACACCCTGGGCGTGGCCCTCGCGCATCTCGCGCTGGTTCCGGCGGGCCGTTCCTGGCTGCGCCGTCGCACCACCGCCCGCCCGCTACGCACGCTCCTGGCCCCTCAGGAGCCGGCTCAGGGTCGGACCCCGACGATTCCCAGGGTCGGGATCGCCCCGTGGAGCGACGCTTTGCCCCCTTCGTCTCCGTAGCGTGGAGTGCAGATGGGGTACTCGGAGGAGAGGCCTCACACACCCTCACGAAGGAGTCGCACATGTCCCGCCTCGCCCGCCCCACCCACGGCCGCATGATCGGCGGAGTGTGCGCCGCGCTGGCACGGCGCTTCGGCACCTCCGCGACGACGATGCGGGTGATCTTCCTGATCTCGTGCCTGCTGCCCGGCCCGCAGTTCCTGCTGTACATCGCGCTGTGGATCGTCCTCCCGTCGGAGGACAAGGTCCACGGCAAGACGCAGACGGCCTGGTGACGTTCGCTGCGGAAACGCCGATGGGGCGCACCCCGTGCGGGTGCGCCCCATCGGCATGGGTCCGTCTCGGCGGGAGGGTCAGCCGACCGGCACGCCGTTCACCGGCAGGCCGTGCGTGGGCAGGCCCTGCACCGGGAGGCCGCCCAGGAGCTTGGCGGCCGGGCCCGTCGGGCCGTTGGCGAGGACCTGCTCGGCGACCGGCTGGGCGGCGGCCAGACCGGCACCGGCCGCCGTCTGCCCCCGGCCCAGCGCCTCACCGGAGCCCGGCAGCGTCTGGGAGAGCTGCTCGGCCGTGGGCGCCGCGGTGACGGTCTCCAGCGTCTGGGCGGTGTCCGGGAGGGCGGCGTTGGCGACGCCCGCACCAGAGGCGGCGAAAGCGGCACCGAGAGCGGCGACACCGAGGGACTTGGCAGCAGACTGCTTCATGAAATGCGTCCTCGTAACGGGGTGACGGGGTGGGTGAGCGGTCCAGCGACCGTAAACACCCCGTGCCACTCGCCGCAAACATCGAAATGCGGACGGATTGTGACCACCGTCTGTATCCGCTGTGCGCCGAATACCGACTCAGCCCTCCGAATCGCCAGAACCGCTGGTGGAGGCGGTCTGACGGAACAGCCATTCGGATTTCAGCTCGGCATATCCGGGCTTGATGACGTCATTGATCATGGCCAGTCGTTCATCGAAAGGAATGAACGCTGATTTCATCGCATTGACAGAGAACCACTGCATGTCGTCGAGCGTGTATCCGAATGCCTCGACGAGGTGCTCGAATTCCCGGCTCATGCTGGTGTGCGACATGAGACGATTGTCCGTATTGACGGTGGCCCGGAAATGCAGCCGGCGCAGCAGCCCGATGGGGTGCTCGGCGTACGAGGCGGCCGCTCCGGTCTGCAGGTTCGAGCTCGGGCACAGCTCCAGCGGGATGCGCTTGTCCCGGACGTAGGAGGCGAGCCGCCCGAGTTCGACCCGGCCGTCCTCGTGGACCTGGATGTCGTCGATGATCCGCACCCCGTGCCCGAGCCGGTCGGCGCCGCACCACTGGAGGGCCTGCCAGATGGAGGGCAGACCGAAGGCCTCACCGGCGTGGATGGTGAAGTGGTTGTTCTCGCGCTTGAGGTACTCGAAGGCGTCGAGGTGCCGGGTGGGCGGGTAGCCGGCCTCGGCGCCCGCGATGTCGAAGCCGACGACGCCGAGATCCCGGTAACGGTTGGCGAGTTCGGCGATCTCCAGGGCGCGGGCCGCGTGCCGCATGGCCGTGAGGAGCGCGCCGACACGGATGCGCTGCCCGTTCTCCCGCGCGCGCCGTTCCCCTTCCCGGAAGCCCTCGTTGACGGCCTCGACGACCTCTTCGAGGCTCAGGCCGCCCTCCAGGTGCTGCTCGGGGGCGTAGCGCACCTCGGCGTAGACGACGCCGTCCGCGGCCAGGTCCTCGGCGCACTCGGCGGCGACCCGGACCAGCGCGTCACGGGTCTGCATGACGCCGACGGTGTGGGAGAACGTCTCCAAGTACCGTTCCAGGGAACCGGAGTCGGCGGCCTCGCGGAACCAGACGCCGAGCTTTTCGGGGTCGGCGTCGGGGAGGTGGGTGTAGCCGTTCTCGCGGGCGAGTTCGACGATCGTGCCGGGGCGCAGACCGCCGTCGAGGTGGTCATGCAGCAGAACCTTGGGCGCCCGGCGGATCTGGTCCGGTGTCGGGGTGTTCGCGATGGTCTGGCTCGTCATTTCCGCACTCTAACTCCTACGCGCGTAGATGGCGCGTTCCCGGATGCTCTGCGTTTTCGTCGATACGTAACGGTGATCCCGAGGACGGGTCGGGTACACCCGCGCTTCTGACACTGTTCTGTCATGGCACACCAAGCGACGCCGGTTCGCAGGGCCCGGCTGGGCAGGGCACTCGGTCCGGAGCCGACGGCGGTGAGCGGCGCGGTGCTGCTGCTCCCCGGCGGCGACGAGGTATCGGGCCGCAGACCGTCGCCCCTGCTGGCGACCGCCGCCATGCGCGGCGTCGGACGCCGACTGGCCCGAGCAGGCCGGGACGAGGGCCTCGCCGCGCACGTCGTGCACTACCGCTACCGCGGGTGGAACGGCAGCGAGGCCAATCTCGCGCAGGACGCGACCTGGGCGGCCGACGAGATCGTACGGCGCTACGGGGACGTCCCGGTCTGCCTCGTCGGGGTCGGGATGGGCGGCCGGGCGGGCTTGCGGGCGGGTGGCCACGAGGCCGTCAACTCCGTGCTGGCACTCGCCCCTTGGCTGCCGGAGGAGGACGTCGCGGCGCCACCCGAACCGGTGAAGCAGCTGGTCGGGCGCCAAGTGCTGATCGTGCACGGCACGAACGACGGGCGGACGGATCCGGAGCTGTCGTTCCGGCTGGCGGCGCGGGCGAAGAAGGCGAACCGGGACGTGTGCCGGTTCGAAGTGCACGCGGACGGCCACGGGTTGCATCAGTACCGGGATGAAGTCCTGGCGTTGGCGGAGGACTTCGTGATGGGGGCGTTGTTCGGGCGGGCGGTGTCGCGGCCCGTGCGGGATGCGTTTGCGGCGCCGCCGCCGTTGGGGTTGCGGATGCCGCTCGCCGCGGGGTTCAGTCCTTCGAGGCGGTAGCGCCATGTGAGGTGCCCGTGGATTTCGGGGTGCGGGTCGTGTGTGGCTGATCGCGCCCACGCGGCGGAGCCGCAGATCGATACAGCCCCGCGCCCCTTTCAGGTGGGCAAGAGGCTGCCCCTTCTTGAGAGCAGGAACCTCTTGAAGGCTGCTACAGGGGGTGTGTCAGGGTGGCCCTCCAGCCAGGCCACGCCGATCTCGCGGACGGCCCTCGGTGCCGTGACCGTCAGTTCCACAACGCCCGGGCGGGGGACCGCCGGTGGGGGCAGGAGAGCGACTCCGAGGCCCGCCGCCACCAGCCCCCTCAGTGTTTCCGCCTCCTCTCCCTCGAAGGCGATGCGGGGCTTGAAGCCGGCCTCCTTGCACAGGTCGTCGGTGATGCGGCGCAGGCCGTAGCCGGGCTCCAGGGTGACGAAGGTTTCGTCCGCGGCCTCGGCGAGGCGGATGCGGCGGCGGCCGGCCAGGGAGTGGTCGGCGGGGACGACCAGGCGCAGCTTCTGCTCGTCCAGTCGGCGGGCCACGAGGTCGGGGGCGTCCGGCACGGGCGATGTCAGGCACAGGTCGAGTTCGCCCGCGCGAAGGCCTTCCAGCATGGCCTCGCCGTAGTTCTGGACGAGGCTGAAGCGGACCCGCGGATGGTCGGCGCGGAAGGCGTGCAGCAGGCCGGGGACGGTCTCGGCGCCCATGGTGTGCAGGAAGCCGAAGGCGACCTTGCCGGTGGTCGGGTCGGCGTCGGCGCGCACCTCCTCGGCGGCGCGCTCGACCTCGGCCAGGGCGCGTTCGACGGAGGCGAGGAAGGTGCGGCCGGCCGGGGTGAGGGAGACCGTGCGGCCGTGCCGGGCGAACAGGTCGACGCCCAGGTCCTGCTCCAGGCGGGCCATGGAGCGGGACAGGGTCGACTGGGGGACGTTCATCTCCTGGGCGGCCCGGGTGACGTGCTCGGTGCGGGCGACACCCGCGAAGTAGGCGAGGCGCGGCGCCAGCACCTTCGACATCTCCGCCATGTCTTCTGTGTCACTGCTTGGTGACAGGCGGCCCTGTGAGCTCGTTTGATGCACCATGGGAACGATTATGACCGATCCATGCATTGGACGGATGAGTGCGGCTGTCCGTACGTTCGAGGCATGTCTCCCGCCAGTACCGGGGCGTCCACCGTCGTGGGCGCCGATGTCCCTGTCCCCGCTGCCGACTCCCGTGTCTCCCCGGGTGGACCCGGCTATCGCCGGATGAGCTTCGCCCTCTTCCTCGCGGGTGTCGCGACCTTCGCGCTGCTGTACTCCACCCAGGCCCTGCTCCCGCTGATCTCCGGCGAGTTCGGGGTGGCGGCGAGCGACGCGAGCTGGACGGTGGCCGCCGCGACGGGCGGGCTGGCGCTGTTCGTGCTGCCGATGAGCGCCCTGTCGGAGCGCTTCGGACGCCGGGCGGTCATGACCGCGTCGCTGGCCGTGGCCGTCACGCTCGGTCTGCTGGTGCCCCTCGCCCCCTCCCTCGGTGTGCTGATCGCGCTGCGGGCGCTGCAGGGCGCCGCCCTGGCCGGGCTGCCCGCGTCGGCGACCGCGTACCTCGCGGAGGAGGTCAGCCCCAAGGCCCTGGTCACCGCGATCGGCCTGTTCGTCGCGGGCAACAGCGTGGGCGGGATGAGCGGCCGGGTCGTCACCGGCTGGGTCGCCCAGGAGTGGGGCTGGCGCGTGGCCGTCGGTGTCATCGGGATCATCGCGGTGGCGTGTGCGGTGGCCTTCCGGCTGCTGCTCCCCGCCCCGAAGCACTTCAGGGCCGGTTCGCTGCGGCCGCGGGTGCTGGCCCGTACGGTCCGCGACCACCTGGCCAACCCGCTGCTGTGCCGGCTGTACGCGATCGGCGCGCTGTTCATGACGGTGTTCGGCGGCGTGTACACCGTCATCGGCTACCGCCTGACCGAGGCCCCGTTCTCGCTGCCGCAGGGCATCATTGGCTCGATCTTCCTGGTGTACCTGGTCGGTACGGTGTCGGCGTCCACGGCGGGCCGGCTGGTCGGCCGGCTGGGCCGCCGGGGCGCGCTGTACGCGGGCGGCGGTACGACGGCGGCGGGTCTGCTGCTGTCCCTGGCGGGCTCCCTCCCGCTGGTCCTGCTGGGCCTGGTGCTTATCACGGCGGGCTTCTTCGCGGGCCACGCGGTCGCCTCCTCGGCGGTCAGCAAGACGGCCACGCACGGCAGGGCCCAGGCATCGGCGCTGTACCAGTCGGCGTACTACATCGGCTCCAGCGCGGGCAGCACGATCGGCGCGATCGCGTTCCACTCGGGTGGCTGGGCCGGGACGGTCGGGGTCGGACTCCTCGCGGTCCTGGGGGTCGTGACGATCACCGTCTTCGGGACTCGGGCGGCCCGGCTGCAGCGCCGGCAACTGGCCACGGCTGCCTGAGCCTCGACGCCACTCCCCCTGCCCGGGCCCGGGCAGGGGGAGTTCGGTTCTGGATCACCCCCTTCGACCTGCGCTTTTGTGCGCTCGGGGGGCCGTTGTCAGTGGGCTGCGGTAGCTTCCGAAGTGCTGGAGCGCAATGGCGCGTGAACAGAACTTCCACAGGGGTGGGTGGAGATGGCGAACGGCACGGCGACACCGACGGACCTGGACACCAGGCTGGAGGCACACCGAACCGAGCTGACGGGGTACTGCTACCGGATGCTCGGCTCCTCCTTCGAGGCGGAGGACGCGGTGCAGGACACGATGGTCCGCGCCTGGCGCAGCTACGACAAGTTCGAGGGCCGCTCCAGCCTGCGCTCCTGGCTCTACCGGATCGCGACCAATGTGTGCCTGGACATGCTGACCGCGGGCAACAAGCGCGCCCGGCCCATGGACCTGACCGAGTCCACCCCGCTCGCCCAGGCCGCCCTCTCCCCCCGCCCGGACAACACCTGGCTGGAGCCCATGCCGGACGCCCGTGTGCTGCCCACGACCCACGACCCGGCGGAGGCGGCGGTCGCCAAGGAGTCCGTGCGGCTGGCCTTCATGGCCGCCCTCCAGCGGCTCCCGGCCAAGCAGCGGGCGGTGCTGATCCTGCGCGAGGTCCTGGCCTGGAAGGCCGGCGAGGTCGCCGAGCTGCTGGACACCTCGGTGGCGTCGGTGAACAGCGCCCTCCAGCGGGCCCGCGCCACCCTGGCCGAGCGGCAGGAGCCGGGCGCCGAGGCAGCCGTCTCCGACCCGCTGGACGAGGACCAGCGGAAGCTGCTGGACCGCTATGTGGCGGCCTTCGAGGGCTACGACATGACTGCGCTGACGGCCCTGCTGCACGAGGACGCGGTCATGACGATGCCGCCGTTCGACCTCTGGCTGACCGGCACGCGGGACATCACCGGCTTCATGACCACCCTCGGCGCTCCCTGCGCGGGCTCGAGGCTGGTGCCCGTCCAGGTCAACGGCCTGCCGGGGTTCGCCCAGTACAAGCCGGACCCGGACAAGGGCGGCTTCACGCCGTGGGCGGTCCAGGTGCTGGAGATCTCAGAGGGCCGCATCACCGGGTTCCACTGCTTCCTCGACACGCAGCGGTGGTTCCCGCTCTTCGACCTCCCCCTCCACCTCGAAGCGGAGACCGACCAGGTCCAGCAGGACGCGTAGGGCCGGGTCGGGGTCGCGCAGCCGTATCCGTCCCCCGGCCCGGCGGGCGGCCAGCTGGAGCCTCGCCAGGAGTTCGACGGCGGCGAGGCCCGGCGGCCCCAGACCCGCGACGTCGCACACCACGACCCGGGCACCGCTGCCGTGCAGCAGTGCCCTCACCTCGTCGCTGAGCCCTCTCACCTCGTCCCGGGTGACGGGTCCGGGCAGTACGAGCACGGGCGGTGTCATGGCGTCCACGATCGGTAGACCGGGCGGGCGGCCGTAACTCATCGCGGGTCGGTCCCGACGCGCGCCGTGCGGACCGGACGGCGCCGCGAGGATCACATTGACCTGGGCAGTGCCTCCCCCGGAGGGTTGGCTGTATGTCCCAACCATCTCCCCCTGCCGCGCTGCCCGATGCCCGCTTCGCCGGTGAGGAGGCGCCGTGCAGGGGGTGCTGAGCGGGTTCGCGGTCATCGCCGTCGTCATCGGCGTCGGCTATCTGATCGGCCGCCGGGGGTATCTGGGCGAGGGCGGCCGCGAGGTCCTGACCAAGCTCGCCTTCCATGTGGCGTCCCCGGCGCTGCTCTTCACGACCCTCGCGCAGGCCGACCTGTCGGTGATCTTCTCCGACCGGCTGCTGGTCACGGCGATGAGCACGGCAGCGGCGGCGGGTGTCTTCGTGGCGGTGGGCGCGGCGCGGGGGTGGGGTGTGGGCCGGACGACGATCGGCGCGCTGTGCTCCAGCTACGTCAACTCGGGGAACCTGGGCATTCCGATCGCCGTGTACGTGCTGGGTGACGCGTCCCTGGTCGCGCCGGTGCTGCTGTTCCAGCTGGTCGGTGTCACACCGGTGGCGCTGACGGTCCTGGACCTGGCGAGCGGCGGGGAGAAGCGGCCCCTGTGGCAGCGGCTGCTGACGCCGTTGCGCAATCCGATAGCCCTGGGCTCGCTGGCCGGGGTGGCGGTCTCGGCGTCGGGCCTCACGGTGCCGGGCCCTCTGCTCGACCCCCTGACCCTGATCGGCAACATGTCGGTCCCGGCGGTCCTGCTGGCCTTCGGCATCTCCCTGCGCGGCAGCACGCTCCCGCTGCGCGGTGCGGAACGGGCCCCGGTGCTCCTCGCGGTGGCCCTGAAGTCCGTGTTCCAGCCGCTGGTCGCCTGGGCCCTGGCGGCGGGCGTCTTCGGTCTGCACGGCGCCCTGCTGCTGGACGTGGTGGTGACGTCCGCGCTGCCGGCGGCGCAGAACCTCTTCACGTACGCGAGCAGCTACCGGGTGGGCGAGGTGCTGGCGAGGGAGGCGATCCTGCTGTCGACGGTGCTGGCGGTGCCGGTGCTGGTGGTCGTGGCGGCGGTGCTGGGGTGACGGTCAGTCGGCCGGAAACTCACTGGTGTCGATCGTCACGTCGAACGGGTCCGGCAGCTTGATGGGATCACCGAACTTCACGGCGCTCAGGACGCGGTAGACATCGCCCTTCGGCTCCCCGTACAGCGTCGTCGTCGGGCCCCCGGGAGCCCAGCGGTCGACGAGGAGGTAGAGCGGAATCCCGGCGGTGGCGTAGGCGGCGGGCTTGCTGACGCGGTCGTGGCGGGCGTTGGACTTGGAGGTCACCTCGACCACGAGTTCGGCCAGGGCCGCCGGGATGTGCGACTCCGCCTCCGTGCATTCACGCACTGGCGCTACCAGGAGGTCCGGGATGAGCATGCCCAGTCGGGACGGCACGGCGATCGCCTGGGTCTGGAAGATCCCCAAGTCCTCGGGAACCACGGAGTACAGGCGACGCTGAATACGTTCCGCGATCACGTTGTGGCGGGACGCGGGAGCAGGTGACACGGTGATGATCCCCTCGATGATCTCCACCTTGCTGCCCTCGGGCCATTCCATCTCCTCCCAGAACCGGACGAGGTCGTCCCAGTTCTGGTCGGGGTCCTGGCTCACGGTGAGTGCGCTCATGGCGGTCTCCAATCGGTGCGTCACCGATCCCAGCATGCCGAACGGGACCGGCGGGGGTCCACCGGTCCCGTTCACCCGAAAAGGAAACCGCCTGGTCAGGCGATACGTTCCAGCACCACCGGCGACGCCGTGAAAGCCGTCCCGGGCGCTGCGACGTCATAGGAGCCCTCGATCGACTGGAGGGCGTACTCGAAGCGCTCGGGCGTGTCGGTGTGGAGGGTCAGGAGGGGCTGGCCCTCGGTCACCGTGTCGCCCGGCTTGGCGTGCATCTCGACGCCGGCGCCCGCCTGCACCGGGTCCTCCTTGCGGGCACGGCCCGCGCCGAGACGCCAGGCCGCCACGCCGATGTCGTAGGCGTCGAGACGGGTCAGCACGCCCGAGGCGGGGGCCTTGATCACGTGCTGCTCGCGGGCCACCGGAAGCGTCGCGTCCGGGTCGCCGCCCTGGGCCGCGATCATGCGCCGCCAGACGTCCATCGCCGAGCCGTCGGCCAGGGCCTTCGCCGGGTCGGCGTCCTTGATGCCCGCCGCCTCCAGCATTTCTCGGGCCAGGGCCACCGTCAGCTCGACCACGTCCGCGGGGCCGCCGCCGGCCAGGACCTCGACCGACTCGCGGACCTCCAGGGCGTTGCCGGCCGTCAGACCCAGCGGGGTGGACATGTCCGTCAGCAGCGCGACCGTCTTCACGCCGTGGTCCGTGCCGAGGCCGACCATCGTGGAGGCCAGTTCACGGGCGTCCTCGATGGTCTTCATGAAGGCGCCGGTGCCGACCTTCACGTCCAGGACCAGGGAGCCCGTGCCCTCCGCGATCTTCTTGGACATGATCGAGGAGGCGATCAGCGGGATCGCCTCGACCGTGCCGGTGACGTCCCGCAGGGCGTAGAGCTTCTTGTCGGCGGGGGCCAGGCCGTCGCCGGCCGCGCAGATCACCGCGCCGGTGGTGTCGAGGACGTTCAGCATCTCCTCGTTGGACAGCAGCGCACGCCAGCCGGGGATGGACTCCAGCTTGTCCAGGGTGCCGCCGGTGTGGCCGAGGCCGCGGCCGGACAGCTGCGGGACGGCCGCGCCGCAGGCGGCGACCAGGGGGGCCAGCGGCAGTGTGATCTTGTCGCCGACGCCGCCCGTGGAGTGCTTGTCGGCGGTCGGGCGGGACAGGGACGAGAAGTCCATGCGCTCGCCGGAGGCGATCATCGCGGCCGTCCAGCGGGCGATCTCGCGGCGGTTCATGCCGTTCAGCAGGATCGCCATGGCGAGGGCGGACATCTGCTCGTCGGCGACCTCCCCGCGGGTGTACGCGTCGATGACCCAGTCGATCTGCGCGTCGCTGAGCTCACCGCGGTCCCGCTTGGTGCGGATGACGGAGATGACGTCCATGGCCATGGCTTGGCTTCCTTCCGAGGGTTCCAGAAGCCGTACGGCCCCCCTGAGCCGGTCGCGTGAGCAACTCAGAGGGGCCGCACGGTGGTTACTTGCTGAGGTGTTCCGGGCCGAAGGCCTGGGGCAGCATCGCCGAGAGCGGCAGGACCCCCGCGGGGGTCTCCAGCAGGAGCTCCGGGCCGCCGAACTCGTGGAGCAGCTGGCGGCAGCGGCCGCACGGGACGAGCGTGTCGCCGTTGCGGTCGACGCAGGTGAAGTGCGTCAGCCGGCCGCCGCCGGTGTTGTGCAGCTCGGACACCAGGCCGCACTCGGCGCACAGTCCGAGGCCGTACGAGGCGTTCTCGACGTTGCAGCCGGAGACGATCCGGCCGTCGTCGACGAGGGCGGCCACGCCGACCGGGTAACCGGAGTAGGGGGCGTACGCCCGGGACATGGCGTCCCGGGCCACCGCGCGCAGCTGCTCCCAGTCGACGGCCGGGCCGGTGCCGGTCACTTGCCCTGCCCCTTCCGGTACGGCAGCCCGTCCGCCTTGGGCATCCGCAGCCGCTGGGCCGACATGGCGAGGACCACCAGGGTGATGACGTACGGCGTGGCGGAGACGACCTGGTTCGGGACCTCGTCGGTGCTGGCGTACCAGGCGAACACCAGGGCGGCGACGACCGCGGTGATCATCGACGGGGCGTAGTTCTTGCGGACGACCAGCCAGATGGCGGCGATGATCAGCAGCAGCGCGCCGAGCAGCAGCAGGGCGTGGACGTTGGCGGAGCCGCCGCGCAGGTTGAGGCTGTCGGTGTAGCCGAACAGGCCCGCGCCGAGGGCGAGGCCGCCCGGCATCCAGTTGCCGAAGATCATCGCCGCGAGGCCGATGAAGCCGCGGCCGCTGACCTGGCCCTCCAGGTAGAAGGGGTTGGCGACGATGGACAGGAAGACACCGCCGAGGCCGGCCAGTCCGCCGGAGATGACGACGGCGATGTACTTGTACTTGTAGACGTTGACGCCGAGGGACTCGGCGGCGACCGGGTTCTCGCCGCAGGAGCGCAGTCGCAGGCCGAACGCGGTGCGCCACAGGATCCACCAGGTTCCGGGGACCAACGCGATGGCGATCAGGGTCAGCCAGGACACGTTGGTGACGAGGCCGCCGAGCAGGCCCGCGATGTCGGAGACGAAGAACCAGCCCTGGTTGTTCAGGTCGCGCAGGGCGTCGGACAGTCCGGGCACGGTGAAGTGGCCGAGGGACTCGACCGCCGGGGACTGCTTGGCGGAGCCGCCGGTGTGGCCCTCGAAGGCGAGGGGCGCGAGGTAGCGGGTGGCGCCGAGGGCGAGGATGTTGATCGCCACACCGGAGACGATGTGGTTGACGTTGAAGGTGACGGTGACGAAGGCGTGCAGCAGACCGCCGATCGCACCGCCGAGGATGCCGACCAGGACACCGGTCCACGGGCCCCACTGGAAACCGGCCCAGGCGCCGAACCAGGTGCCGAGGATCATCATGCCCTCGAGGCCGATGTTGACCACGCCCGCGCGCTCGGCCCACAGGCCGCCCAGACCGGCGAGGCCGATCGGCACGGCGAGCTGGAGCGCGGTGGACATCTGGCTGACGTTGGTGATGCCGTCGGCGCCGGTGATGAGGCGCACGATCGAGGTGAGTGCCAGGCCTCCGGCGATGATGAGCAGCAGGACGGGCCACGACAGGCGGCGGCCGGTCGGCGCCGCGGGCTGCAGCGTGGGCTGGTTGACGTCGGTCGCGGTGGTCATCGGCCAGCCACCTCCTTCGTGTTCTGAGCGCCGAGGACGTGTCCGGCGGCGAGTTCGGCGCCGACGCGACGCTGCTGGCGGCGCAGACCCCATTCGCGGACGGCCTCGTAGGAGACGACGACCGAGAGGACGATCAGGCCCTGCATGATGACCGCGATCTCCTTGTCGTAGCCGTGGAAGTCCAGCTCGGGCGAGGCCTTGTCGAGCCAGGCCCACAGCAGGGCGGCGAAGGCGATGCCGACGGGGCTGTTGCGGCCCAGCAGGGCGATGCCGATGCCGAGGAAACCGATGCCGGTGGGGAAGTTCAGGCTGTAGGTGTGGGTGTCGCCGAGCAGGATCGGCAGGCCGGCGAGGCCCGCGATGCCGCCGGAGATCAGCATGGCGCTGAGCACCATCCGCTTGGGGTCCACACCGCTGGCCGCGGCGGCGGTCTGTGAAGCGCCGGAGGCGCGCAGGTCGAAGCCGAAGCGGGTGCGGTTGAGGACGATCCAGTAGCCGATGCCGAGCAGGGCGGCGAGCAGCACCAGGCCGTAGATCTCACCGGCGTCGCCCATGGGGATGCCGGGGATCCAGCCGGACTCGTACATCTCGCCGGTGGTGTTGTTGTTGCCGACCTTCACACCGAAGACGTCCGGCAGCCACAGGTAGGCGATCACGGAGGTCGCGATCGCGTTGAGCATGATCGTGGCGACGACCTCGCTGACGCCGCGGGTGACCTTGAGGACACCGGCGATGCCGGCCCAGAAGGCGCCGGTGAGGACGGCGGTCAGGAGCAGCAGCGGGACCTGCAGGGCGGCCGGCATGTTCACGTGGGCGCCGACGACGGCGGCCATCATGGCGCCGAGCTGGTACTGGCCGTCGACACCGATGTTGAACAGGTTCATCCGGAAGCCGATGGCCACCGCGAGGGCCGCGATGTAATACATCGAGGCCTGGTTGATGATCAGGACCTGGATGTCGGAGAAGCCGAGCTGCTCGAACATCAAGGCGTACGGCTCGACCGGGTTCTGGCCCGACGCGAGCAGCACGATCGAGGTCAGGGCGAAGGCCACGGCCAGCGCGATGACCGGTCCGGCCACCGCGAGGAGCACGCGCTCCTTGTCGAACTTCTTCATCAGCGGGCCTCGTCTTCCGGAGACTCGGGGGCGTCGGCCTTCGAGATCTCGGGGGTGTCGTCGTGCGCGAGGTGCCCGGTGGCGGCTCCGGTCATGGCCGAGCCGAGCTCCTCGGGGGTGATGGTGGCCGGGTCGGCGTCCGCGACCAGCTTGCCGTTGTAGATCACGCGCAGCGTGTCGGACAGGCCGATCAGCTCGTCCAGGTCGGCGGAGATCAGCAGCACGGCGAGGCCTTCGCGGCGGGCTTCGCGGATGTGGTCCCAGATGGCCGCCTGGGCGCCGACGTCCACGCCCCGGGTCGGGTGCGCGGCGATGAGGAAGCGGGGCTTGTGGCTCATCTCGCGGCCGACGATCAGCTTCTGCTGGTTGCCGCCGGACAGGGACGCGGCGGTGACGTCGATGCCGGGGGTGCGGACGTCGTAGTCCGTGACGATCCGGCGGGTGTCCTCCTGGGCCGCCTTCGGGTCCAGCCAGACGCCCTTGGCGAGGGGCTTCTCGGTGACGTGGCCGAGGATGCGGTTCTCCCAGAGGGGTGCCTCCAGGAGGAGGCCGTGGCGGTGCCGGTCCTCGGGGATGTAGCCGATGCCCTGCTCGCGGCGCCGGCGGGTGGGCCAGGCGGTGATCTCCTCGTCGGCGAGCCGGATGGTGCCGCTGTCGGCGGCCCGCAGGCCGATGAGTGCGTCGACCAGTTCGGTCTGGCCGTTGCCCTCGACGCCGGCGATGCCGAGAACCTCGCCCGCGTGGATGGTGAAGCTGATGTCGTCGAGGAGGGCCTTGCCGCCGGGGGCCGCGAGGCGCACCTGGTCGACGGTGATGACCGGGCGGTCGGTGACCGTGGACTCGGCCGTCTCGGGCGTGGGCAGCTCGCTGCCGACCATCATCTCGGCGAGCTGACGGGGCGTCGTCTCGGCCGGGACGGCCGTGCCGACGGTGGTGCCGCGGCGGATGACGGTGATCTCGTCGGCGACGGAGAGGACCTCGCCGAGCTTGTGCGAGATGAAGATGACCGACAGGCCCTCGGCGCGCAGTTCGCGCAGGTTGGCGAAGAGCGCGTCCACTTCCTGCGGCACGAGCACGGCGGTCGGCTCGTCGAGGATGAGGGTGGTGGCGCCGCGGTAGAGGACCTTGAGGATCTCCACGCGCTGGCGGGCGGCGACGCCGAGCTCCTCGACCAGGAGGTCGGGCCTGACGTCGAGGCCGTAGCGCTCGGAGAGCTCCTTGATCTTGCGGCGGGCCTTGGCGCCGATGCCGTAGAGCTTCTCGCTGCCGAGGACCACGTTCTCCAGGACCGTGAGGTTGTCGGCGAGCATGAAGTGCTGGTGGACCATGCCGATGCCGCGGACGATGGCGTCGGCCGGCGACGAGAAGGTGACCTGCTCGCCGCCCACGGCGATGGTGCCCTCGTCCGGCTTCTGCATGCCGTAGAGGATCTTCATCAGCGTGGACTTGCCGGCGCCGTTCTCACCGACCAGGGCGTGCACGGTGCCCTTGCGGACGCTGAGGTGGATGTCGTGGTTGGCCACGACTCCGGGGAAACGCTTGGTGATCCCGGCGAGTTCGACGGCGGTCACCGATTCGTTGACCGCCGCTCCGGCCGGAGGGCTGCTGGACGCGTTGATGGCGCACTCTCCTGGGGACGGGGGCCGTCTACGCGCGTAGCGCCCCTACGGCATACAAAGGGGCCGACGCCCCGCGGCAACGGGGTACGGGGAGCAGCTCCCCGTACCCCGTCGAGCGGACGTAACCCCGGGGTTACCGCCTGCTTCGAGGCAGTCGCTCGTCAGCTGCTCTTGACCTTGATCTCGCCGCTGATGATCTTCTCCTTGGCCGTCTTGATGGCTGCCTGGAGCTCGGCGTCGTCCGCGAACTTCGGGTTGGAGTTCGACAGGCTCACCTCGCCGGTCTTCAGATCGCCACGAACGATACCGGTCTCGGGCTTGCCGTCCTCGACCGACTTCGCCAGGTTGTACACCGCCTTGGCGACGTCCTTCATCGCCGAGGTCAGGATGGAGTCCTTGTACTTGGCAAGGGCTTCCTGCTGGTACTGGTCGGAGTCGACACCGATGGCCCACACCTTGTTGGCGGCGGCGGCCTCGATGACACCCTGACCGGACAGGCCGGCGGCCGCGTAGACCACGTCGGCCTTCTTCTCGATCTGACCCTCGGCAGCCGTCTTGCCCTTGTCGGGGCTGGCGAAACCGCCCTCCTCGGCCGTCTGGGTGAGGTACTGCGAGAGCACCTTGACCTTGGGGTCGGTGTCCTTGACACCCTGCGCGAAGCCCGCCTGGAACTTGTGGATCAGCGGGATGTCCACGCCGCCGACGAAGCCGACGACCTTCGACTTGGAGGTCTTGGCGGCGGCGACCCCGGCCAGGTAGGAGGCCTGCTCCTCGTTGAAGACCAGGTCGGCCACGTTCTTGGTGTTGATCGTGGCGTCGTCGACGATGCCGAAGGTGGTGTCCGGGAACTTCTCCGCGGCACCCTTGACGGCCGCGGCGTACGCGTAGCCGACACCGATGACCGGGTTGTGACCCTGCTTGGCCAGGGAGACCAGGCGCTGCTCCTTGTCGGCGTCCGTCTCGCCCTCGGTGGGCTCCACGTCGGCCGTCTTGTAACCGAACTCCTTCTTCGCCTGCTCCAGGCCCGCGTACGCGGCGTCGTTGAAGGACTGGTCGCCCTTGCCGCCGACGTCGTAAGCGATGGCGAGACCCTTGTCGCCCTTCGAGTCGGACGACCCGGAGGTCGAGGTGCCGCCGCAGGCGGAGAGCGCGAGGGCCAGGGAGGCGGTCGCTGCGCCTGCGACCGTGATCCGGGAAATCCGGCGCATGTGTGGGTGCTCCTGTCGTACAACCGAGGTCGCACAGCGCCGGGACGGTTCAGCTTCAGCGCTGGCTTCGCCGCAGATTAACGCGCGTAGACCTGCCTGAAAACCCCTTCTGTCCACCTTGTTATGCGCCCGTGGCCAAGCCATCACCGGGCCTTGGTCGGGGGGTTGCCGACCGCGAACGGAGGGTGGCGCAGGGTGATCCGTTCCGGACGGGGCCCAGGTGTTCCGTCCCGACCGGGGGTTGGGTGATCCGTTCCGGACGGGGTTGAGTGATCCGTTCCGGACAACGCGAAGCGGGCGGGCCCCAGGGGGTGCCCGCCCGCTTCGGCTGGTCAGACCGGTCGAATCACTCGGTGTTGACCTTGATCTTGCCGTCGATGATCTCCTGCTTGGCCTTGTCCACGGCGTCCTGGAGACCCGCGACCTTCGCGTACTCCGGGTTGGACTCCGACAGGCCCACGCCGTTGACCTTCAGGTCGAACGTCTGGGTGCCGGTCAGCGGCTTGTCGTCGTGGACCGACTTGGACAGCGCGTAGACCGCACCGCCGACGTCCTTGAGCGCGGAGGTCAGGATGTAGTTCTTGTACGGGGCCAGGGCGGCCTGCTTGTACTGGTCGGAGTCGACGCCGATGGCCCAGACCTTCGCCTTGGCCGCGGCCTCGATGACGCCCTGGCCGGACAGACCGGCGGCCGCGTAGAGCACGTCGGCCTTCTTCTCGATCTGGCCCTCGGCGGCGGCCTTGCCCTTGTCGGGGCTGGAGAAGCCGCCCTCCTCGGCCGTCTGCGTCAGGTACTGCGACAGGACCTTCACCTTGGAGTTGGTGTCCTGCACGCCCTGCTTGTAGCCGGCCTCGAACTTGTGGATCAGCGGGACGTCGACACCGCCGACGAAGCCGACGACGTCGGTCTTCGTGGCCTTGGCGGCGGCGACACCGGCGAGGTACGAGGCCTGCTCCTCGGCGAAGACGAGGGAGGCGACGTTCTTGCCCTCGACGACCGAGTCCACGATGCCGAAGGTGGTCTTCGGGTACTTGGCGGCGACGGCCTTCATCGCCGGGCCGTAGGCGAACCCGACGCCGATGACCGGGTTGTAGCCCTGCTTGGCCAGCGACGCCAGGCGCTGCTCCTTGTCGGCGTCCGTCTCGCCCTCGGTGGGCTCGATGTCGGCCGTCTTGTAGCCGAACTCGTCCTTGGCCTTCGTCATGCCGGCGTAGGCGGCGTCGTTGAAGGACTGGTCGCCCTTGCCACCGATGTCGTAGGCGATGGCGACGCCCTTGTCGTTGCTGTCGCTGTCGCCGCTGTCACTGCTGGTGCCGCCGCAGGCCGTGGCGACGAGCCCGAGCGACGCGACCCCCACCGCGACACGGGTCAGTTTGGAAATCCGACGCATCTGAAGTTCCCCATTCTCCAAAGCCCCGCGATGGGTGCTCGGTTCGGCGCACATTAACGCGCGTAGACACTCCTGGGAACGGTTCGCCGCGGGGCCGTTATCCATTCGTGCCGATGGCCGGTTACGCCCTTGTGAACCACGGGATCGAACGGGGTCGAAAGGTGTAGTCGGGGACACGGCGTGTGCCTACCTCGTGACGCGCACCAGGCTGCCGTGGGGGTGCGCTGTGCGCAACCGGAGGCTCCGCCGGGGGGTGGGTGTTGGTTCGGGTGGGTTATGTGG